>JAGLIU010000149.1 GCA_023142805.1 Candidatus Omnitrophota bacterium
GGGGCTAAGGGATAGAAAGGATGAGTAGCCGGGGTTTAAACCCCGGCTACGTAAATGTGATGTTGTGTTTCTCATTATTATTGGATCCCGGATATCCTGTCTTCGCCAGGATTCCGGGATGACGATGGGTTCTTCTTATTTCTACTGTTTTCCGGGATGACGATGGGTTCTTCTTGTTTCTACTGTTTTTCGGAATGACGATGGGTTCTTTTCCTCTTTCTTTTTTCAAGAGTTGACTCCTTTTTTTTATATTTGTTATTCTTGACAATAGACCAAATGTAAGGTATTATTAATAATGACGGACTGGTCAGTCCGCTTAAATGGAAGAAGGGAAGGACATCAAATGAGGATTGCGGATAGAGCGAAAAGGAAAGAACTTACTCAAATAAGACAAACACAGATACTTGACGCTGCGTCTGAGATCTTTTCTAAAAAAGGATTTGCCCATACACAAGTAGATGGAATAGCGAATTTGGCGGGTTTAGGGAAGGGTACGATATATCGGTATTTTAAAGATAAAAAGAAGCTCTTTTCAGCTGTTGTAGACAGAGGATTGGAGGATTTGAAAAATACAATTTTAATAGAAGTGGACAAGATAGAAGACCCGTTAAAGAAAATTGAAACTGTAATGAGAACTTACCTATCTTTTTTTGAGAGAAACAGCGATTTAACAGGAGTTTTAATTCACGAACAAAGCAGTTTTCAGAAGAGGATCGCGGAGCGTTATTTCGAGCATTATTATGGGAATGTGGATAAGATGAAACAGATATTCAAAGAGGCTATAGGAAAAGGCATTATTAAAGATATAAATATTGATAACGCGATCAGCGTGTTAGCCGGTTTACTCAATGGCTTGATTTATATGTGGCAGATAGAAAATAGGAGTTATAAACTTTCAGACAAATTGTCTATTGTGTCAAAAATATTTTTTACCGGAATAATTAGGAATGAAAAAAGAAGAAAAGAATATGAATAAAAGTGAAACTAAACACATTACATGAGGTTTAAAAAAATCGAAGATGAGAAAAATTATGATTAATAAAAAGATCGTTTTGATTGGAACAGTAATAGCGGGATTGTTTTATGTTCAGCTTTGTTTTCCGTTAGAATCTACAGCGGGGAGTGTAGGAAAAGGTGAAGTCGGATCTTTCGATAAACAAGCCTTTATATCATCCGCGGATAAAAAGAAAACATTAGAGTTGAGTATGATCGATTGTATAACTTATGCGCTTGAGAAAAACACAGAAATAAAGATAAAGAAGATAGATCCAATTATCGCGAACTACGGTATAAGAAAAGCAAATGGTGTGTTTGAACCTTCTCTTAAAGGATATTTCGAATATGATGAGACAAATAATCCCGGATTGTATCCACTGTTGACGGGAAATATAGAGGATAGATCCAGGAGAGTGGATCTTAACGCGGGAGTAGAAGGAAAACTTGTTACAAATACGCGATATGATATAAATTTTAACAATAACAGAAACAATAGCAACTCTATTTTGCAGAGATTTCACCCAAATTATGAAAGTTCGTTTAGCGGAAGTATAATCCAACCGGCCTTAAAAGATTTTTTTGGTATGGGTCGTGATCAGGCTAACATTGTTATCGCAAAGAACAACAGGGAAATTTCAGATCAAAGTTTTGAACAGGGGATTATAGATACCGTGACGCGAGTGATATCAATATATTATGATTATTTGCATCATATTGGTCGATATGAGATCGGAGAACATGCTTTAGAACGATCCGAAAAGTTATGCGATATAATAAAGCAACGATATGGTAAGGGATTAGTCAGTTCTATAGAGTTGCTTGAATCTGAGGCCGGAGTCGCGAAAAGAGAAGAAGTTTTGTTGGTTTTTGAGAGATCTTTATTAAAGTCAGAAGATGACTTAAAGTTGGAAACGAATCTAGTTGATGACCCCGCGTATTGGAACGCGGATCTACATGCCACAGATAAACCTCTATTTGAGATCAAGAAAGTAGCTTTAGTGGAGAGCATTAAAGAAGCGTTTGAGGGTAGAACGGATCATAAGAGCGCTATGATAGGGTTGAAAAATAAAGATATTGCCATAAAAACGGCGGTAAACAATCTTTTGCCGACTGTTGATGTGATAGGAACATATGCTGTGAACGGACTGGGGGACACATATTCGAATTCGTTCGATCAAGTCGAAGACGGGAAGCATCGGTCTTGGAGTGCGGGGGTTGCCGTAAAAATACCTTTTGGATTTTCAAAAGAAATAGGTGATTATAAAATCAGCAAGCTCCAGAAAGAACAAGCTATTTTAGCTTTCAGCCGGTTGGAACAAAGAATCATCTTAGAAGTAAGAGACGCTGTTAGAAATGTGGATATCGCCGAAAGGAGTGTCAAGGCGAATAAAAAGACATTGCACGCTGAAGGGAAAACATACGAGGCGGCTAAGGAAAGATTTAGCGCGGGACATATAAGCACACATGATATGCTTCAGTATCAGGAAAGTTATGATCTGGCAAGTTTAGGATTTCTGGATGCCGTGATCAAGTATAACAAGGCGTTAGTGTTTCTCGAGAAAACGAAAGGCACAACACTTACTGCGAATAATATTAAAATAGCGGGAGTGAAATAAGGAGTGAAGAGAATGAGAAGAAATTATTATTATCTAACGGTAATAACCATGCTTACAGTGGCGTTTGCCGCGTCCGGTTGTGAAAAGGTAAAAAGGGAAGAAGAAAAAGTGCCGGTTGAGATCATGAATGTGAAAAAAGAGGACTTAAAAGAGTCTCTTTTTTATGTGGGAGATATAAAGGCTAAAGATGAAGCTATTATTTATCCAAAAGTTACGGGCAAAATTATAGAAGAGTTTGTTGCAGAAGGCGATTCAGTGAAGAAAGGTGATGAGCTTGTTGCTGTTGACAGGGATGAGGTGGGGTTCCAGTTTGAGAAAGCTCCGGTTGAGTCTCCGATCGATGGGATCGTGGGTAGGGTTTATGTTGATATAGGTACAACTGTTTCACCCCAAGTACCCGTAGTTTTAGTTGTAAACATGGATAGAGTAAAGGTAAAAATAAATGTTGTAGAAAAAGATTTGCCTAAGATCAAAGAGGGACAAATAGCTCACGTTGAGGTCGACGCGTATTCGGGTGAGATTTTTGAGGGGAAAGTAGAGATGGTAAGTCCGATAATAGAGATAGCTTCTCGTACGGCCGTGATAGAGGTGGGAATCTCCAACGATGAGCACAAACTTAAACCGGGTATGTTTGCCAGGGTTACGATAGATGTTTTGAAACGAAAAGGAGTTTCATGTGTTTTACGTGATGCTGTTATTCGGGAAGATAATGAAATGTATTGTTTTGTAATAAAGGAAGATAAAGCGTACAAAACCAAAATAATACCGGGGGTAGAGGAAGGCGAGAAAATAGAAGTAATTGAGGGTATTAAAGCGGGAGATATTGTTGTTACAACGGGTCAGCAGAACTTGAAGGACGGACAATCTGTGGAGGTTATATATAAAGGAGCGCGAAAATGAGGTTGCCGGAATTTGGAGTAAAACATCCAACAGCAGTAACAATGTTATTTCTTGGTATCTTTGTCTTGGGGGTAATGTGTCTTGTTAGACTTCCCATAGATCTTATGCCCGAGATAGAGCCGCCGGCTATTAGCGTTATAACTATATATCCGGGAGCCGGTGCCACGGATGTTGAAACAAAGGTTACCAAATATATAGAAGACAATCTGAGTATTGTCAATAATCTGGATGAGATAAGGTCCAAATCTAAAGAGAATCTTTCCATTGTTACCTGTAAGTTTGACTGGGGTGTTGACTTAAATGAGGCATCTAACGATATAAGAGATAAGTTGGAATTCGCAAAAACCTACTTGCCGGATGACATAGAGAAGCCTATGGTATTTAAGTTTAATACCGCTATGATGCCCGTTCTTATGTGCGGAGTGAAAGCAAAGGAGAGCTATTCTGATCTTTATCACATTGTAGATAAAAAAGTAGTAGATCCTCTTAAAACAGTGCCGGGTGTCGGGTCAGTAAAGATAATGGGAGGGTTAAGAAGACAGATAAATGTCTATTTTGACAGAGACAAACTCGAAGCGGTTCACATTCCGATACAGAAAGTTACAGAAATCCTGGCAAGAGAGAATCTTACCCTACCCGCAGGGAGTCTCAAACTTGGGAAAAGTGAATATATTATCAGGGTACCCGGTGAATTTGAAAATGTTGATGAAATAAATGATGTGGTTATAGGAACGCATGAGGGAACGCTGGTTTATCTTAAGGATGTAGCCAAAGTTGAAGACGGCTTCAAAGAACAAACCATGCTTACGCGAACCAACGGAGAGTATGGTCTCCTCTTGATGGTTCAGAAGATGACGGGGGGTAATACTGTCAATATTGCTGAGGCTGTTAAGGAGAAACTTAACAGAATTGAGAAAACGCTTCCAAGTGATATTCAAATAATTCCTATCATAGATAGTTCTGAAATGATTCTTTGGACTATTGATAATCTGAAAAACGCGGTTATCTGGGGCGGTATATTCGTTATTATAGTTACCTTATTCTTTCTTCGGCAGGTTAGAACCTGTTTCATCATAGCCCTGACCATACCCTTTTCTTTAATTGTAGCCTTTATATTTTTGTATTCCTGTGGATATACGATAAACGTAATGAGTTTAGTTAGTTTGGCCATTGCGGCCGGGATGGTGGTAGATAATGCCATTGTAGTACTGGATAATATTGTTCGTCGTAGAGATATGGGTGAAAAGATAAAAGAAGCGTCTGTGTTTGGTCCCTCGGAAGTGGGATTAGCTATGGCGGCTGCTACATTTACTACTATAGTTATTTTTATTCCGCTTATGTTTCTTAAGGGGATCGTAGGCATTATGTTCAAACAGCTTGCTTTTACGATCACAATTACTCTTTTGGCGTCGCTCTTTATCGCGCTTATTTTTACTCCCATGCTGAGTTTTAAATTATTGGGAATGAGATTCTCTGATAAAAAAAGAAAACGAAATAACCGTTTTTATGAGTTAAGCGAACGATGGTTTAAAAATGTGGAGACAAAGTATAAGAGATTATTAGGATGGGCGCTTGATCACCGCAAAAAAGCACTTATCATTTTAGTCGCAACATTTATTTTAAGTTTACTTCTTGTTCCTTTGATCGGCACGGAATTTATCCCAAATCTTGATTCAGGGGATTTTGGAATAGTGATCGATCTTCCTGTGGGAACGAAAGTTGAGGAAACGGATAGAGTCGCTAAAGAGATAGAAGCAATATTCAAAAAAGATGTTCCCGAAATGATAAATATAGTGACTTTTTCCGGACGTTCAGAGGAAGGATACGCGGAAACCATGGGTTTCAGAGAAGGTTCCAATATTTCGGAAATTCACAGCAAGTTGCTCAGACAAACTCAGCGCAAAAGGTCCAGTGAGGATATTGCGGATGTTATAAGAGAAAAGGTATCGCATATTCCGGGGATTACAAAGGTAGACACAAGAACAGGCGCCGTTATATCTGATATACTTTTTGCCGGAGCTAAACCGATTTCTGTTGAGATCATCGGGCATGATATAGAAGGGACAAATAGATTAGCCGCTCAGATAGAGGAAATAATAAAGAATACGCCGGGAACTGTGGATGTTATGGTAAGCAGAGAAGCAGGCCGTCCGGAACTCAGGGTGAATATAGATCGCAAAAGGGCCGCGGCTTTGGGGCTTAATGTAGCGCAGATAACAGATACTCTTCGAACTCATTTTTACGGTAATGAAGCTACGAAGTTTAGAGAAGACGATGATGAGTATGATATCTTTGTTCGGTTACGAGAAGAAGACAGGAGGAGTATTCCTGATATTGAAAATATCGCCACTATTTCTTTTACCGGACAACCGATCAAGTTAAAAAATGTAGCCGAGATCGTAGAACAAATTGAACCTCTTGAGATCGAAAGAAAAGGCCAGGAAAGAATAGTAAAGGTAGGAGCGAGAGTTTATGGCCGCGCTTTAGGAAAAGTTGTTGATGATATCAAGAAAGGGTTAAAGGGGCTTGAGATACCTAAAGGAGTTTCAGTGACTTTCGGGGGGGAGGTCAAGGAACAGGGGAAAGCTTTTAGGGAATTAATAATGCTATTGATCTTAGGCATTTTTCTTGTTTATATGGTTATGGCTTCTCAATTCGAATCTCTTATAGATCCCTTTGTTATTATGTTTTGTGTTCCCTTTGCTTTTGTCGGGGTTATTTTAGCCTTTGTTGTTACGGGAACGACCTTATCTATAGTTTCGTTCATAGGGGTAATAATGCTTATGGGTATTGTAGTGAACAACGGTATAATTCTGGTGGATTATACTAATATTCTGAGAGCTAGAGGGATGGAGTTATTTGAAGCCATAAAAACAGCAGGGCATAATCGACTTAGACCGGTACTAATGACTACGATCACTACGATCTTTGGTATGTTACCACTTGCTTTTAGCCGGGGAGAAGGGCACGAGATATGGAGACCTATGGGGATCGCTGTTATTGGAGGGCTTTTAGTCTCCACTTTAATAACTTTGATCATTGTACCAATTGTTTATTCTTTGTTCGAGCAGCATGTCAAAAATAACGATGTACTAAAGAAGGTGCTAAAATGAAAATGGTTATTATAATACACAATGAAGGTATTGAGACTGAAGTAATGGAACTTCTAACAGAATTTGAGATAGAAGGGTTTACGCGGTGGATGAAGGTGCAGGGCAAAGGAAAGGGCAGCGGGCCGCATTTAGACACGCATATCTGGCCGGCGATAAATTCTGTTTTGGCGGTTGCTATTGAAGATGACAAAAAAGACAGACTGATCGAGCGAATAAAAGAAATGCGTCTAAAGTTGGGAAAAGAAGGAATAAAGGCGTTTGTTCTGCCGGTGGATGAAGTGACATAATAAAGAAGGAGAACAGTCTTAAAGAATTTTTAAAAGGAGGTGTGTTATTATGAAAGAGAACAGAGTAACAAAGGTGGTTAAAAATGTTGTTGTAAAAGTGGTGGGAAAAGGCAAGGAATTGGAAGGAAAAGTGAAGAAGGTTACGGGTGAAGTTGCTAAAAAGGCAGCAGGGTTGTTGAAGAAAGAATAAAAGAATCAGGAGAAAAAATTATTTAAAGACTATTGTATTAGTAGATAGTGCTTTTATAAAGAGAGGATGGCATGTAAAATATATGTACCCGTGGAGAAAAAAATAAAAAATGAAATCTTTCAGTCCAAAGTTTAAAAAGACCAAGAAAAGAATGGGTCGAATAATAAAAGATGTTAGAAAGCACATTAAAGTGTTCAGTATAGAAGATATTTTTAAAAATCAAGACGGAACAATTCTCGCTTATATTAAAGAAATTAAAGAAATTGATGACTTGGCGATAGTAAGATTAAAAGGAGCTATAGACTCACGTACAATTCCTATTATAAGAGCTAATCTTGGTAGCGACGTAGAAAAATATTTAGATAAGCATATCTTACTAGATCTTAAGGAAGTCACTCGTATTGATAGCGCTACCTTAGCTTCTCTGATCCAGTTGTTGGGTGACCTTAAAGTGCATAATAAAAAACTGGGCATTATAAACATGACGCATTTTTTGAAAAATTATTTAAGCATCGCGAAACTGGAATCTGTAGTTTGTGTTTACAAAGATGAAAAGTCCGCGATAAAGGATTTATTACAAAGCTAGACATTTAGAGGAGATTTTGACTCAATGGAATTTTTCAAAAAAAAGAAAAAGGTTGGTCTAGTCTTAGGTAGCGGCGCGGCAAGAGGTTTGGCACATATTGGTGTAATTAAAGCGCTGAAAGAGGGGAATGTTCATGTTGATATGATAGCCGGGACAAGTATAGGGGCGCTTGTAGGCGCGTGTTACGCGAAAAAGGGAGAGATAGCGGATTTTGAAGAGGTGGTGTTGAAGACGGATTGGAAACAGCTGCTTCAATTAGCGGATCTCAATCTAGCGGTTATGTTCAAGGGTTTTGTCCAGGGGCAGAAAGTCAAAGAATTATTAAAAACGATTATTGGAGACATCGAGTTCAAGGATCTGAAGATTCCCTTAGCGGTTGTGGCTACCGATGTAAATACGGGAGAGGAAGTTATTATAGAAAAAGGATCGGTAGCGGAGGCTGTAAGAGCCAGTATTTCCATCCCCGTTGTTTTTATGCCGACAAAATTCAAAGACAAATTTTTAGTTGACGGAGGAATTGTTAATCCCGTTCCGGTAGATGTGATAAAAAAGATGGGGGCGACATCTATTATTGTTTGTAATGTTATCCAGTCTCTTAGCGAGAGAAAAGCCGCAAAAAAACAAAAAAATTTGAAAACAAAAGAAACGAAAGTTGTGGGGGAAAAGATCGTGTCCGACAAAAGTGTTCTATTTACGGCATTAGACAATCAAATCAACAGTATTATTCGAGAAAATAGTGGAAAGATGGAAAAGTTTCAAAAGGTTGTCAATGATCTAAAGAGAAAGATACCAGGGATTCCGCAAGATGTAGACGCGAACACACCCAACATATTTGACGTTTTGGTACAAGTACTTTACGCTATGGAATATGAAATAGTCAAATTGAAAGCGCAAGAGGCAGATATTATGATAGAGCCGGATATTGGCAATATAGCTACGTTGGAATTTTACCGAGGAGAAGAAGCCATCTTGGAGGGATATAAAGCAGCTAGAGAAGCTCTTTTAGTGGGAGGAAAAGGGGGCAGGCCTCGAAATTAGAAATAATTTGACAGGATGATCTGGCCAGGAAAGAACGTGGGGGCAGACTTTGACGTTGATATAATGTTATTGGATCCCGGATATCCTGTCTTCGCCAGGATTCCGGGATGACGATAAGTTTTTTCTTCGCGGGATTCCGGGAGGACGGTAAGGTCAATGTAGTGGGGGGCAAATTTAGTAATTGATATAGGGAGGGAATGAAATGAATATGGGCATAATTGGTGGGATAGTAGGTTCAATCATTGGATTAGTAGGAGGGATTATTGGAACTTATTGCTGTATCAAAAATACAAACGGGCCGAAAGAAAAAGCTTTTATGATAAAAATAAGTATTTTTGGTTGGATTGGAATAATCGTGTTTTTGACACTGATATTTCTTCTTCCCGGTTATTACAGATTTTATTTATGGGTACCTTATGGAATTATTTTACCTATAGTAATTGTTAAAGGTAACAAAATGCAAACTAAAATTCGGAAAGAAGAATCAAAAGAAAAAGGGGTAAAGTAACAATTTGAACAAAGGGGTCAGGTCTGGACATTGGACAAAGAGTATGGTAAAATGTACGTTATGAAAAACGAGGAGAAAATATATGTCCAGATCGCTTAGAATAGAATATGAAGGTGCGTTTTATCATGTAATACAGCGAGGTACAGAAAGAAAAAATGTTTTCAAAGAAGATAGAGACAAAAAAAGGTTACTAAAGTATATTAATATAGCCCACGAAAGATATCAAATCCTGATACATTCCTATTGTGTAATGGATAATCATTATCATTTTTTAATAGAAACTCCACAAGCGAATATTGCAAAAACAATGCATTACATAAATGCGAGTTATGCTATATATTACAACACAAAATACCGGAGAGTTGGACCCTTGTTTCAAGGAAGGTATAAGAGTGTTTTGGTAGAAGCGGATGAGTATTTACATTATGTAAGCAAATATATTCATCTTAATCCGGTGAAAGCGAAGAAAGTGAAGAATCCGGTAGAATATAAATGGTCGAGCTGTAGTTATTATCTTAACAATGAGGTTTTTCCAAAGTGGTTAGAAAAAGAGAGGGTGCTTGGATATTTTGGGAGTGGTAAAAGGGAAAGGATAAGAAGGTATAAAGAGTTTCTTGAAATGGAAGATGAAGTGGATATTACAAAAGAAAATACGTATAAGGGTGTAATTCTGGGAGATAAAGGATTTATAGACGCAATTGTAAGAAAATATATCGACGAAGTAGAAGACAATGAAGTTCCAAGTCTTAAGCGGTTAAAACGAATAAAAGAAGTAGGAAGGTATGAAATAGAAAAAATTATTAGGAGATATGAAAGAAACGAAAAGGAAATAAGGAAGATTTTGATATATATGATAAGGAAAAAAAGTAGTAAGAGTTTGAAAGAAATAGCCGAAGAAATAGGTGGTATAAGTTATTGGGGTGTTGGTAAAGTTTGCAAGAGGATGGATGGTAGACTAGAAAAGACTAATGTTTATAAAACGATAAGAAAAGTAGAAAAGGATATAGCTTTGATTATGTCCAAAGTCCAGACTTGACCCCAATGTTTAAGTAGAGGAGATAACGGATGAAAAAAATGATCGTGTTGTTTATTGTTACGTTTATGGTAGTGACGCTTATGCTTGTTCCTGAAGGATTTTGTCGGGAGAAAAATAATCTTTATTCCGTGTTGAGCAAACAAAGCGAAGTCAGGACATATATAAAGAATTTTAGGGATTTTTCCGGAGATGCCGTTGATATGATGAAGCCTCTTAAGAGTGATCTGGAAAAAGTGCTTGCGGGCAGGATAAGCATAAACTTTGTTCTTGTGGAGGATGAACTGGACTCGGATATTATAATAAGTTGCGAGATCACGGAGAGGATATGGATGGAGGTTGATCCGATAGATATGATACACAGTCTTGGTGCCGCGGCAATGGACGCGGCGATCTCCGAGAACTACGCGCGTATGCAGGCTGTTTTCACTGTTGAAAAGGGCCCTCGAAAGATAGTATTCAAAAGAGCCCACAGAACATTTAGAAAAGCGAAAGTTGTGTGGGAGCAAAAGGTGAACGCTACGATAACAAAAGGTGTGATGTCGGAAAAAGAAAGTATACCACTTCTCGAAGAACGTCTTATAAAGGTATTTATGCGCAAGTGTTTCAGTAAGAACGCTAAAAGCTGATCTTTCCTCGAAATGTTCAATAGAAGGTCTAACCAGACGGTAAATTCAAATTGCCAGTGTGATATTATCCAGATGTTTTATCTAACCATTTATAATTAAATGTGTTACAAAACGACCCAAAGTAATTAAGTAGCGGGAACCTGGATTTGTTTTGTAAGTCTCAGAAATATAATGGGTTAGATATAGTGTCCAGATAGGATCTTTAGGAGAAGATACCAAAGATCTTGAATATGAAAGTGCCCAATTATCTTAACACTATTTGTCCAATTTATTAAAAATTAAAAAGGTAGAAAATTTTGTGTCGCTTTAGTAAGTAGTGTGTATTACAATAATAGCAATAATAATAATGTTAATACAATAAAAAGCATGCAAGGCTTAAGGAAAATATGGTCGCAAAAAGACGTATAATAAATAAGATTATTTCCATTACAATATGTATTTGTTTTCTGGCGAATACAGTTACCGCCGATCATATGGTTGCGCCATCGCGTGTTTCCTCGAAAACGGCTACGCTTGCTCCGTTTCTCGCGTCGCAGAGTCCATTTATTAAATCTCAAATTAAGTCCGTTCTTCTAAGGCACAGAGTGATCTCCGCTGTCAGTAATGAAGCGAAAGAGCTTCTCTTTATCCACGGCGGGCCCGCGCTTTTATTGGATGACGGTACATTTCTTGTGGATGAGGGACTGACTCGTGATGACTATAGGCTCATCAGAGCTATTACGCATGAAAGAACAGAAGCTCTTATGCAGATACTGGCGAAACGGAATAGGGCGCAGTATGAGAAAATAATGAATTTTATGGTTAATACGGGTCTGGATAAGATCTGTCTTGAATTCATTGGGCGCGGTATCGACGATATGATCTATGAGCCGCAATTTAGGGGGAAGAGAGAGCTTGTGTTGAATCATATTGTCGCGACGATCGTTGAGTGGTATAACTTTTTCGAAAAAGGATATTCGGGATATGACGATATCCGGGAAACGTACTTTTACAGGATAATAAGGCCATTGGTGAATAAGGGCAGAGAGCTTGGATATTTTTCTGAAATATTCTTTAATGCTCAGAAGGGAGAAGATTTTCTGCGGATGACATTAAACCGCGGGTTCAGGTTTGAGAAGGCCGCCGCGAATTCAAGAGGTACTAAAAAGAATAAAGTGTCTGTATCCAAAGATAGCGGGATTTCTCCGGAAAAAATAGAAAATGACGCGCCGGATATGAAGGATAAGGGATTTACAGTAGGATTTGATAGGGTGTACGCGGAAGAAAAAGACATCCCGGAAGAGGAACTGAGAAAATATAAAAGTATACTGAAAGTGATCGGTATACAGCCGACGGACGCGGTTATCGGCAGGTTATACAAAATAGTTTCGGCCTGGACAGAGAAGGACTACGCTTTTTTCTGTCCGGGCGGTTCTTGCGGAATGGTTTCAGCCGGGGCGGCGAAAAACATAGACCGGATAGTGGTAGTGGACAGATTATGCCGTTATGACCCCGGAGATGTCGAAAAAGAGCAGGGGGCTCTTTACCAGCTTTATAGCGGCGGTTTTATTCCGGATAACGTATGGTACGAAGTAATTTGCGATATGCTGGAAGCCGAAGCCGGAGGATTAGGGGTGGAAATTTGCCTGGGAACGGCGCTGAAAAACCTTCAGGCGATCGGGAAGTTCGGGGAAGAGAAAAAAGAAAACCTCATACAGGATATCGAAAGCATGAAAGTAATAAGGGACGTTTATTGCAGATTTCATGAAAAAGGTATTAACGCGCACGCGCAGTTGAACCGCGCGATCCCGGATCTGGTAGTCAGCGGTGAAATTAAAGCGGACGCGGATAGTCTCAGGATATTTGACGAGTCCCTGCGGCGAATAGATGAAGGTATGCCGGAAGATCTGAGGAATTCCGCGGGTGATGGTTTTGAATTTTTCGCTATTAAATATAGTGATTATTATGAATACAGTCAATTTCTAAAAAGGAGAAACATATCTCCGTCGGAAAAATTAATTTTCAAATTTCACAAGACAATTCTTTGGTCAAGGGTGCTCGAATGGAGAATAACCAGTGGAAAAACAGCGTGTGGAGATATTCCGAAAAGGGGGATGATATTCGAAAATAATTCTTTGCAGAACGCGGTTGATTTGTTGAATGAGAACAGAGCGGTTAACAACGCGGAGCAATTGGAAGTAATTCTCGAAATAGCCGAAGAGATGTATAAAACAGATAAAAACGCGTCAGTAGAGCTTAAAAAATATTTGTTATTTTCGGATAATGAGAACATTTTGCTGAAAGGGACAGAGACTTTCAGGGGAATAGTTCACAGGTTTTTAAATGATTATAAAGACATAATATCACCGGAAGTCGGAGAAAGAATATTGTTAAAAAGCGGCAGTGGAAGAACAGGCGGGAAGGACGAGGATGACGGTTTCGCCATGGGCAAATTGGCGGAAGCCAGGGTTTCAACTATAAGCTTTTTAAGGGAAGATATGACGGAAAAGGTTAGAAGACTCGTTAACGGGATGGGAACAGAAACGTTGTCTGAGAAGAAAGCCCGCGCGGAAGCTATAAGATTTCTTGTCGAGAACGATCATGTTAACAAAACAATTTTATCTGAGATCGGACTCCTGGAAAAGATGATCAATGAGTTGAGTTCGGAGGATCCTGGGATACGGTTCGTATGCGCGGAAATAATAAAACTTCTTGTAGAAAAAAATATTGTTACCCAAGAAGAAATAAAAGGTCGGTTACCTATAGAAGAATTAGCTGATGATTATTTCTTGATGCGGTCAGGATTTTTATTGAAAGCGGACAGTTTGAAAGCTATAAGCTGTTTTATTGAAGCCGGACTTGTGGGTAAAAAAATTATCGGTAAAATAAAACTGGTCCGGGGGTTGGTCAAAGGGTTGGTGTGTTTTCAAATGGAAGGCGCGATAAAATTGGACGAATATGCGGCTGATGTATGCGAAACAAGTGCCAGGGTACTGGCGCGGCTTTCAGATAAAGGACTCATTGAGGACAGGGATATGCTTGAAGAAATTCTTCCCGCGGACATACTTGTGAATTGGATGTTGAATTCAACGGGAAAAATTGTGAACGCTTCAGCGAAAGCATTGAAAATACTGGATTCTGAGGGGCTTCTGAAGAATAAAGAAAAACTGAGGCAGCGTATTTATAAATCAGATATTTTCCAGGCTATGGGAGATGAGATAAGAAGGGACCCTCAAAAGATAACGGCAATGAGAATAAAGGCGTTCAGGGAAAGCGGGCTTATTACAAGAGAAGAATTGCGGAATGAGTTTTCTCTGGGAGACATTATTAATATTATAAACGATCCGGAAAGAAAAGACCGACGTGAATGGTTCGGAGTTCTGAAAACGCTGACAGGTGAAAGCGAAAGAGAAAATAAGTGGATAAAACAGAAAGTATATATTGAACCGGTTGTTAAAGGTATAAGTATGCTTGAAGAAGAAGATGCCGCCGCAAATATAGAATTTACGACGCGGCTTATTAGGGACGGTGTTATTGGAAGGGGAGAAATAAATAGAGGTCTTTCAGCCACCAAGTATCACGAATGGCTGAAGTTTTTTATCAAGAGGAAAGGTGGCATAGTGAGGGGGGCTATGACGTTTTTTAAACACAAGATAGATTTTACCGAAGAAAAGGGAGAGGTTTTTCTTAGCAGAAGGTTTGTATCCTGTCTTATGGGGCAGTCAGAGAGGATAGTGAAAGCCGGAGCGGAAGCCTTGAAGGAATTGGTAAAGGCGATCGATGATATTCCCGGGAATATAAAGATTATGAATCTCGAAGAACTGATCGCTGTATACGAAAAAATATATATGAAACCTTTTCCCCCGCCTTTTTACTATTTTTATCTGAAAAATTTAGCGAGGTTTAAAAATAACTACACGGCTATTGAAAAAATAAGAGAGTATATGACCCCGGAACTTGTCGAAATCTGCGGGACAGCGCTGGATATGTTCCATGAGGATATTTACAAATTAATGAGTGACGGAAAGAGTCCTCAGGAAATGGAATATATCCTGAAAGATATGACGGAAGAGAGGGTTATACGAGAATGTAGAACCGCCGGGAGGGAAAACTATGTGCCCTATACCGGAAAATTGGGTGGATTTTTAGCGATGTTATTTAAAGAAGGAAGAAAAGTGCCGGAAAAGCTGAAACACGCCTTCAGGCTTCTTTATTTGTGTTTTGGTGACGGGGAGGAGAATATTACAACGGGTTATTTTATCGCGGAGAACTGTTTGAAGCATTTGCCGCTGACCAATTTCAAACTCTTGCCCGCTGATCCTCCTGTTTTTGAGCGTAAAAGCATGGACGATATCCCGGGAATAGATAAAGGACATCTTGATACCCTTCTGGAAGGGGCTGAACTGTATAAGGTAATGGGCAGGACAGCCGTATATAAGACGAGACAGGGTAAATATCTGGCGTTGAAATTTCTTAAATATTCTGAAAGCAAACTGAACGGAAGCGACATTGAATACAGAACGGAAGATCCGGGCAAACTGGTTTATGAAAGCGAATATTTTGAATATTTGAACGAGTTAAAAAAACAGGGAGCGAACTTGCGGAGTGAATATCCGCGGGCTGTGTTTATTAACGGGCAAAGAGTTGTACGTGTTGATTCAGGTTATTTTCAGGAAGATATGATTTGCGGAATTAACCGTTCAATTGCCTTATCTAGGAAACCGGATGAAAAATTTTCAGTAGATTCAACTAGCGACAGGTATACTATAATGGCATATGAAGCAGACACTCCGGACTATTTTACTTACCTGCATGAAGAAAAAGATGATGAGAAGTCAAGGGAAGCTTTTGACCGGAACCTTCACGATCTATGTGTTTTGGCTCGGTTCGGTATAGTTCATCCTGATATAATCGATATGTTTCACACTTTTAACGTGAGAAAACGGGATAAAGGAATATATTTTTGGATGAATGATGTTATACAGGGGACGCATACTTTTCTTGGAGCGGGACGGTTGTCCGGGTGGGAAAACGCGATAAAATATTCCAATATGCGTGTTTCAGGGAACGCTGATTTCGCGGAAATGGTCCGGCTGGACGATCTTGTAACTCTTGAGCAGGAACATTCAAAATATTTAAAATCAAATCTTAACAGGTTTCCTGTCGAGAAAAGGAAGAGTTATCTAATGGCCCACTTTATAGGGAACTATTTGTTAGCTGCCGTACTAACCGAAGGCAAACGTCTTAAGCCGGCAGGGAAGCTGGTTCCTGAGTACAGGGATAAACTCGCGGATAGAATAAGAGATATGTATACCGCGGCTTATACGGGGTTGTTGGGCGAAGGGTCGGAAGATATTTCCCTGCTTGTAGACTGGGATATGTTCGCCCGTCAGATGATCTTTTTTATGGGGGGAGAATATAAAAAATATGCCGGGAAAAATGTACCGGAAGGTATTATTGATGGTCTGACTCCTGAAATAAAACCCAGCGAAGGGTGGGGTTTTATACACAGGGAAGTTGTAGAAGCCGCTATAAGAAAAAAGTCGGAGCTCAAAGGGATAGATGTTCAGAAAGCAATGAATACGTATCTATGCTTGAATATAACAAGGAGAGAGAGATCTGGACATATTTATCTTTTTAGATCGGATTTTGAGAATTTGATAGAAAAAGAGAGTAATAAACATTTGGCGGATATCATGAAACAATTGTACACAGAATATTCAACCGGATGGCGCTTTAATGGTAAAAATGAAGACCTGGGCACAGTAAACGGTCCGTTTCCTCTACAGGAACTTATTAAAGCGAATTATATTTATACAACGGCGATGGTTGCCCGGCATACTGTTGCGCATTATGAAAAAGTGGAAGATGATGATCTTGAAGTAGAAGTTTATAAACCGGGGACGGATAAAAAACTGGGAAAACTTGAACTTAACAGGTATTGGAAGAATCCCGTAAAAACAGCGGTAAAGGGTATTGAACAAATGGAGATAGAAAATGAAAGCTATAAAAGGCTCATACTTGAGATATTAAAACTTTTCGAGAATTCTCCGCCGAAACTGTACACGTTCAATAAACTTGTCAAAGATCTTTACGGTTTCTCCTCCCCCGAACATAACTTTATAGTCCTTCACAAAGATTTTCAGAATGATCCTATCGCGTTATTGCATGAACTAATGGAATATGTCATAAAACAGGGAAAATTGGAGATATCGATCCTGTCCGACAAAGAAAATCTTATTGTATCAATAGACGGGATAGGAAATTTCCCGGTTAATGTCAGCAATGCTATGAATATGCTGAAAGAGGATGGGGAAGTTTGGGTTAATCGGAGTGTAAACAAACTAAACCGGAATCCCCATTACCTGTTAAGGATATTGCAGCGGGAAATTTTTATGGAAGAGGATGTTTTCTTGACGAAAAGCATAAAGAAAAAAACAGACAAACGTATATGTTGTGTACATCATGAAGATCCTGATGAAATAGAGGATCTAGAAGACTTTTTAAGAAAAAGCCCCGCATATGAAATAGAGGATGAAAAAGGCGTGGTGATGGAAATAACAGGTCTGCACATTCCGGAAGAAGGGGAAGATCTTTTCGCGGGGTATTCGG
>JAGLIU010000015.1 GCA_023142805.1 Candidatus Omnitrophota bacterium
CGCCAAAAGATTCGAGGTTACAGCTTACCGAAAGAATATCTGAATTGTTATCGCCTTCAGCTGAGTTATCCCATTCAACCGCTATGACATCACCTAATATATATACTCCTTGACTCCCCGTGGCTCCGAAAACAGAGATATTGCCTGAATTAACTATCGGGGCAATGGAGTAATCAAGTTTAATTTGTTCGATTTCATATCGAGTATCGCGTATCGCGTCGCGCGTATCAGGAAAATTAGCGCGCAGCAACAATTCATTACCTATGATAAAATCAAAAGGCGCGCGGTAAGCCCTGCCGCTTTCACAGTCCTCTTTCCAATTTAAACCCCCGTTTGCGGAAATATCTATTCGTATCGCGTCACTTGCGGCTTGCGACTGGTAACCGATGACTTTTATTGTGGGAGTAATTGCGCTAATATTACAGGCGGTGGAAATAGGGACAGTAATATATTGTCCACTATCTGCTATACTCTCTACGCTATCCGCTATCACTATATTTCCATTCTCAGCCAATTTGGTATCGGAAAACTCGGCTAACATAACCTCTTCTTCATCTGCTGAGACACTGATAGAAAGCTCAAACTCAGCAATCTTGCGCACCCTTACCCAATTATAATAAGTGACACTGCCTTCGCTTGTCTCCAATCCGATATACCCCTGTTTTAATCCATCTTCATCGTTATAACTTACCTCTGCCTCAAAATTATCCGCCGTAAGAGCAGACAAATCCGAATATCTTTTAAAATTCAAATCTTCTCCCTTAGCAATAATTCGGTAATTATAAAAAACACCGGATATAATCGTTTTAGCCGCATTTGCCTTAACAATATTATTTATAAACAAGCCATGTTCACCTCCTTCATAAACTGAAGAATAGGCAATCTGATTAACATCCTCAAGAAAAGATTCTTCTTTCGTAGTCCTTAAAATAAAACGAATTCCATTGCCTGTACCCGCCTTCGCCCTATATTCAATGATGCCGTTTTTAATCCGGTAATTTTTGGATAAAATTTTAGAGCCGTCTAACTCCAATTGTCCGCCGGAAATGGTCGCTGCCCCCCGGATAATTTCCCATTTTTCTAAATCTAAATCAGCTTCGCTAAAATCTTCAAAAAAGTCAAAGACGCTCTCTCCGTCAGATAAGCTTTCCGCCTCAGAATTTCCGTAGTACATATAAATAGGTAAATCCTCAGAAGGTATCTGAGGAATCTTTACCCAAAAAGCGGCTGTCTTATCAGGACTTTCGCCAGTAACACTCTCTAAATAATAAGGCAAAATAGTTTCCCCGTCAGATGCGGTAAAACGAATATCCGAAAAATCCGTCTTTACATTCCCCTCACACCCCACTTGCACCCCCGGAGCGCAAGTATTGGTTGACTGGCAAACTGATATAGGAATTTGATAGTTGAATAAATCTCCTTCTGAGATTGATTCCTCACTATCATCCCTAGAGATAACAATACTTTTTCTAAACTTAAACCCAGAAAGTTCAGAACTGCCAAAAGTACCGCCTTCACTCTCTATATAGGTATAAGCGATTTTTATCTCAGTAAGTTTACTATCAGCCCCAAGCGTCGCCCGGCATCTAATCTGATTACCTGTGACCTGTCCTCTGTAATCTAACGGCACCCCGTAAGCTGCCTGAGTATAATCCTGACCGTTATTGGTACTTACTTCTAAATTTACTTCTCCTTTAAACTGCCAAGAGGCAGTGAGAGTTTCTATCGAACCTTTAACCTTAATCGCCTCGGTGAGTTCGTACACCGAAGTTTCCGCAAGTTCAGCTAAAAGATAATCACCGGCTCCATCCGCACGCCAAATTAAAGGAGACTTATGAACTACCGTTTCAACTGTCTGTCCTTCACTTGTGCCCGGCAGGGTATAGCTAAGGCTACTAATGATAAAAGACACACAAAGACCTGTAAGGGAAAAAAGCCCCACAAACAGATCTACCCTTCTTTTTCCCAAGACCTGCTTTTTTACTTTTGATCTTTCGCTTTTCATTCTCTTGCCCTCAAGGTCAAAGGAGTCAAGTTTTTTACTTGTAACTTACTCCAAAGACGAACCAAACATTAACCTTTTCTTTTTCTTTCTGTTCCTATATTCACTCCAATTATACACTATTTCCTTAAATCTGCCACCCGTAAAACTGTTTAACGTTGTTCTTCGAGAGCTGGTTGCTCTTTGAGAACAGGTTGTGCTTCGAAAGCTGGTTGCTCTTCTAGAACAGGTTGT
>JAGLIU010000150.1 GCA_023142805.1 Candidatus Omnitrophota bacterium
ATTCATAACGATGACGATGACGTTCCATTATGAACTCTCTTCCATATATTTTTTTCACGCGGCTACCCTGTTGTAGTTTACATTTGTATTGTCCAAGACGCATCGTACCACCCATCGATTCGATCGCTTTCTGTTCAGTGAGGAGAGAAATAACAGGTTGGCGTGTTTTTTGAACAAATTCAGTTGAATTCGCGTTTTTTAACCCGCAAACGTTGCGCGCGAATTCTATAACGGCTATTTGCATTCCTAAACATATTCCGAAAAATGGCAAACCGTTCTCTCTCGCGTAACGCGTGGCTGCCAGTTTACTTTCAATACCGCGCAGCCCAAATCCTCCGGGCACCAAAATGCCCGAGAGACCTTTGAATACCTCTTCCAATTCTTTCGAGCTCTTTTTTTCAAGATCAACCGCCTCTATTTTAACGATCTCCAGCTTTACCTTATTAGCTATCGCGGCATGTTGTAACGATTCGTCTATTGATTTGTACGCGTCTTGTAAAGTAATATATTTACCAACTACACCTACCTTTACTTTCTTTTTCACGGTTTTCCTGATATCAACGATCTTCGCCCATTTCTCAGACGCTTTTGTTTTTTTGGGATTGATCCCAAGTTTGTTCAATATAATTTTGTCCGTGCCTTTTTCCTGAAAGTTAAGAGGTATCTCATAGATATCCTCTACGTCACGCGCTTCTATTACACAATTTTCCTGCACATTACAGAAAAGAGCTATCTTTTTTCTGGAACCAAGATCAATCGCCTTTTCTGTCCTTACCATCAATATTTCAGGTTGTATCCCTATCTCTCTGAGTTTTCCGACTGAATGTTGAGTAGGTTTGGTCTTTATTTCTCCGGCAGCTTTAATGTAAGGTATCAACGTAAGGTGTATGTTGATCGCGTTACCGAAATCTTCTTCATTTTTCATTTGACGTATGGCTTCAAGAAACGGTAACCCTTCGATATCCCCGACTGTACCTCCCAGTTCAACTATAACTATATCCGAATTATGTTTTTTTTCTACACGTCGAATACTCTTTTTTATCTCGTTAGTTATGTGGGGAATTACCTGCACTGTCCCGCCTAAAAAATCTCCCCGACGTTCTTTTGTAATGACTTCCTGATAAACTTTTCCTGTGGTCACATTGCTCTCTTTAGAAAGAGGGGAATTTGTATACCGATAATAATGTCCAAGATCCAGATCAGTTTCCGCTCCGTCATCCGTCACATAAACTTCACCATGCTGGTAAGGATTCATTGTTCCGGGATCGACATTAATATACGGATCACATTTCATCAACGCGATCTTGTAACCGTTCCATTCCAAAAGTTTACCAATTGACGCCGCGGCTATTCCTTTACCTAAACTTGAAACAACACCGCCTGTTACAAAAATATATTTAGCCATGTGAATTCCTCTTATGGTTACGTTGTCTTCCGTTCATCAATTCTCGAACGGAGACTTAATTGCTTTTTTGTTCACTTTTGTGGGATATTTACCGTTAAAACACGCGGTACAAAAACCTCCGCTGTTACCGTTCGCGGCCTCAAGCATACCTTCCAAGCTTATATATTTTAAACTATCAACTCCGATAAAATCCGCTATTTTTTTTGTAGACGAAAGCTGATTAGCTATAAGTTCTTTTCTGGAAGGAAAATCTATTCCATAAAAACACGGAAATTTTATAGGAGGACAACTTATACGCATATGTATTTCTTTGGCTCCGGCATCACGAATTGTTTTTATCCGTGTTAAGGTAGTTGTCCCTCTGACAATAGAATCTTCAACAACTATTACCTTTTTACCTTTAAGAACATCTTTCACCGGATTTAATTTGATCTTGACGCCATGCTTACGCATCTCCTGAGATGGTTGTATAAATGTCCTACCGATATAATGATTTCTTATCATACCAAACTCGAAAGGTATCTTGATCTTCTCTGAATACCCCAAAGCGGCATAATTTCCTGAATCCGGGATCGACATAACAATATCCGCGTCCGCGGGATGTTCTTCGGCGAGTTTTCGCCCCAACCTTTTACGCACTTGTAGTACACAATCATCAAAAATATGACTATCAGGACGAGCAAAGTATATTAACTCAAAAATACAGCTACTTTTGGGTTTTTTCTTAAAAAAGTATTTTGATTTGATCCCGTTTTTAGAAATAATAACCGTTTCACCCGGTTCCACCTCACGTACAAACTCAGCATCTATCAGGTCAAGGGCACATGTTTCACTGACAAGTACGTATGAACCGTTCTTTTTACCCAGACATAGCGGACGTACACCATAAGGGTCTCTTACCCCCACCAACTTATCGTCGGTAAGAAAAAGCATCGTATAAGCACCCTCACACTGTGTTAACGCTTCGGCCAGTTTTTCTTCAAAATCCTCTTTTTCAGACCGTACCAAAAGGTGCAGAACTACCTCTGAATCCATGGTTGTCTGAAAAATAGCGCCCGCTGATTCCAGTTTTCGTCTAAGTTTTACGGAATTCGTCAGATTACCGTTGTGAGCGATAGAGACAATAACCTTATTGTGTTTTATCGCGAAAGGTTGAGCGTTCTTTATAATACTGGAACCGGTAGTTGAATACCGAACATGCCCGATCGCGTTCTTGCCTTTGAGTCCTTTAAGCTTATTTTTTTGAAAAACTTCTGAGACGAGACCCATACCGTTCAACTGTCTCAGTTTTCTTCCGTTAAACGTCGCGATCCCACAGGATTCTTCCCCACGATGCTGAAGAGAATAGAGACCTAAATAAGTCAAGTCGACAGCGTCATCATGATCAAAAATTCCAAAAACTCCGCAATATTCTTTTTTAGCCATTGTTATTTTCCCGGTAATATTCTTGTAAAGATTTAACTTCTATGTCTGTATTCCGCGCGGATTCTATACCGTTAACCGACGCTTGCGCGCCCGCAAGTGTAGTTATACAAGGTATCCCTCTCATTATCGCGGCGCTTCTTATCACCTTACCGTCTTCATGAGGTTTTTCACCGTTCGGGGTATTAATTATCAAAGATACTTTTTCGTCCTTAACCATGTCCATAACATCGGGTTTACCTTCACTGACTTTTTTCACAATTTCAACTTCCATGTTGTTGTTTTTTAATGTCTTCGCTGTTCCACTTGTTGCCACAAGTTTAAATCCGAAATCATACAATTTTTTCGCGAGAAAAACCATATTACGTTTGTCGCTATCCTGAACAGAAATAAAAACTTTACCGGTTTTTGGCAGGTTCTGTCCCGCCCCATCCTGTGCTTTGGTGAAGGCCGTGCCAAAACTGTCCGCTATGCCCATAACTTCGCCTGTCGACATCATCTCGGGACCTAAAAGAATGTCCACCCCGGAAAATCTTGTAAACGGCAGTACCGATTCTTTAACACTCGTATAACGGAGATCTTTCATAGGATCGATCAGACCTAACGACTTTATCGTTTCTCCTACCATGATCTTTGACGCGACTTTAGCGAGCGGAAGGCCTGTAGCCTTTGAAACGAACGGTACCGTTCGCGAAGCTCGGGGATTAACTTCAAGTATATAGACGTCACTTCCTTTTACGGCATATTGAATATTCATGAGTCCTTTAACTTTAAGAGCCGCGGCTAATTTTACGGTTTGCGTTTTGATCTCATCTACTATAGCGTCCGGAATAGTATGCGGAGGAAGAGTGCAGGCAGAATCTCCCGAATGTATACCGGCTTCTTCAATATGTTCCATTATTCCGCAAACCAAAGCATCCTCACCATCTCCTAACGCGTCAACATCCACCTCAATAGCATTCTGAAGAAATTTATCTAAAAGAATCGGATGTCCCGGAGAAACTTCAACAGCTTCTTTCATAAAATCTTTTAAGGCACTGCCATCATATACTATTCTCATAGCACGTCCGCCCAGAACGTAAGACGGTCTCACAACAACCGGATATCCTATGCTTTGAGCTTTTTCTTCCGCTTCTTCTAAAATGTTCGCTATATCATTCGGAGGTTGTTTAAGCCCTAAAGAATTAAGAAGATCTTTGAACTGCTCCCGGTCTTCGGCCAAGGCGATGGAACTGACAGAAGTACCGATAATAGAAACTCCCGCGTCCTCGAGTCTCTTAGCCAGATTTAGCGGTGTCTGTCCACCAAACTGAACGATAACACCATCCGGACGTTCTTTATCCACTATGTTCATCACATCCTCAAACGTAAGCGGTTCGAAATAAAGTTTATCTGAGGTATCGTAATCGGTACTTACGGTCTCAGGATTTGAATTGACCATAATAGTTTCAAATCCAAGCTCTTTAAGAGCAAAAGACGCGTGACAACAACAATAATCGAATTCTATTCCCTGCCCAATACGGTTCGGGCCTCCTCCGAGTATCATGATCTTTTTCTTGTCGGAACGTTCAACCTCACACTCTTCTTCGTATGTTGAATAATAATACGGTGTATATGCCTCAAATTCAGCGGCACAAGTATCCACAAGCTTAAAGGCAGCGATTATTCCCGCGTTTTTACGCGCGGATCTGAACTCTTCTTCGGAGCAATTGACTATGGAAGAAAGTTGCGCGTCACTGAAACCTTTTTTCTTTGATAATTTTACCTTTTCGGTAAGATCGTTATCTGTGAAAATCTCTTGTAACGTCTTTCCTGAAAGTTTCTGTTTCAGTTCTTTTTCCTCAGCTACTATCATTTTAATGTTAGACAGAAACCAAGGATCAATTTTTGTAAGATCAAATATTTTCTCAACACTAAATCCTTGATCAAACGCTTTTTTAATCGAAAATATCCTATCAGGATTTGGCCGTTTTAAAAACATTTCAAGCGTTGCCGCGTCCATATCATCGGCATTTTTAGGATCATTAAGCCCGGTTTTTCCGGTTTCGAGACTCCGGAGACCTTTCTGTAAAGTTTCTTTAAAAGTACGGCCTATGGCCATTGTTTCACCAACCGATTTCATTGACACACCCAGAGTGGTATCTGAACCGGAAAATTTCTCAAAAGTGAACCTGGGTATTTTTACTACACAATAATCTATTGTAGGTTCAAAAGACGCGGGGGTCTCTCTGGTTATATCGTTGGGTATTTCATCCAATGTATACCCTACCGCTAATTTCGCGGCAAATTTAGCGATAGGAAATCCCGTAGCCTTACTCGCCAAAGCCGACGAACGGGAAACACGCGGGTTCATCTCAATAACTATTATCCTTCCGTTCTCGGGATTTACCGCGAACTGTATATTCGAACCGCCTGTCTCAACCCCTATCTCCCGGATAATACTGATAGAAGCGTCCCTTAGTTTTTGATATTCTTTATCTGAAAGTGTCTGCTGTGGCGCGACTGTTATGCTATCACCTGTGTGCACACCCATTGGATCCAAATTTTCTATCGAGCAGACAATAACAACATTATCTTTTTTGTCACGCATTACTTCAAGTTCATATTCTTTCCATCCAACGATAGATTCTTCGATCAATATTTCGCTTATCCTGCTATTTCGTAACCCTAAGGCGGCGATATTCTTAAATTCTTCCATATTCTCCACCACACCGCCACCGGTACCTCCCAAAGTAAAACTCGGACGGATAATAAGCGGCAAACCCATTCTTTCAGCTACTTCCATAGCCTCATCCAGGGTATGGGCTATACCGCTTTTCGGCATATCAAGACCAATTTTCTCCATTGCTTTTTTGAACGCTTCTCTGTCTTCCGCTTTTTTTATGGCCTTGTGATCCGCGCCGATCATCTCAACACCATATTTATCAAGCACCCCGGACTCATATAATTTCATCGCGGTATTGAGACCGGTCTGACCTCCAAGTGTCGGCAAGATCGCGTCGGGCCGTTCTTTCTCTATTATCTTTTCGACAACTTCGTGGGTAACGGGTTCTATATACGTTCTATCCGCCATTTCAGGATCGGTCATTATCGTAGCGGGATTGGAATTCACAAGTATGACTCTATAACCTTCTTCCTTGAGAGCCTTACATGCCTGTGAACCTGAATAATCAAATTCACATGCCTGCCCTATGATAATCGGACCGGCACCAATGATAAGAATACTTTTTATGTCGTTACGTTTTGGCATATACTATAATAGTTTTCCCCAAAAATATCATCCTTACGAAATCGGGGATCCCTTCTTTCGCTTTATTTTGTCAACAAATTCATCAAATAAATACGCGGCATCATTCGGACCGGGAGCGGCTTCAGGATGATACTGTACACTAAAAAAATCAAGTTTATCGCTTTTGATCCCTTCAACAGTGTTATCGTTGAGATTTATATGTGTTATTTCAATATCTTTGTCCTTTAATGAATCCAGGTCCACGCAAAATCCGTGATTTTGAGCGGTTATACTTACCCTGCCGGTGATAACATCTTTAACCGGCTGATTCCCTCCGCGATGTCCAAATTTAAGTTTATAAGTCTTCCCCCCCAGAGCAAGCCCAAGCATTTGTTGTCCCAGACATATACCGAAAATAGGTTTTTTCCCAAGAAGCTCTCTTACCGTCTCAAAAACATATGGCGCGCCTTCAGGGTCTCCCGGACCGTTCGAGAGAAATATTCCGTCCGGGTCAGAATCAAGAATAGCCCTTGCCCCGGTATCAGCGGGAAACCTGGTGATTTTACATCCTCTTTTTTCAAAATGTCTAAGAATATTATATTTAACCCCGCAGTCAAGAACCGCCAGGTTGATCTCTCCATCAATATTCCATTCCGTTTTCTCTTTGCAGGTTACCTCTTTTACAAGATCCCTACCGACAAGTCCCGGAGAATTTTTTACTTTTTCAATGAGAGCCTTTATGTCCCGCGTTTCAGTTGTAATCATACCTTTCATAGCGCCGCGTATACGAATATGGCGGGTCAACGCTCTGGTATCAACATCCTGTATCCCGATTATGTCATTTTCCCTCAGGTATTCATCTAAAGAAGATTCAGACCTGAAATTACTGGGTATATCACTAAGTTCTTTTATGATGAACCCCGATACCTGGGGCTTGTTAGATTCTACATCTTCAGAGTTAACACCGTAATTACCTATCAAAGGATAGGTCATCGTAACTATCTGTCCTTTGTACGACGGATCGGTGAGAATTTCTTGATATCCTGATATACTTGTATTAAATACAATTTCACCAAAAGTCTCGTTTTCAACCGCACCAAAAACTTGACCTTTAAATATTGTCCCGTCTTCAAAAACTACAACGCCCTTCACCAGAAATTATCCTCTGTTACCGCTATTTGATAAAATTGAATAC
>JAGLIU010000151.1 GCA_023142805.1 Candidatus Omnitrophota bacterium
GATACTCTGTTTAATGATGTCCTCTCCGATATGTGTTGTTTCCTTAATGAATCCAAGAAGTAGAGCCTTATCGCAGATAATGTTAATGACACGGGGTATACCGTTGGTATATTTACATAATCTTTCAATCGATTCAGGACTGAATTGTATCCTACCGAGAGATCCTGCTACTTCAAGGCGATGGTGGACATATTCTAATACCTCATCTTGTTCAAGGGCGCGTATATGGAATCTTACGGTTATACGCTGACGCAGCTGCAGGAGGTTCGGAGAATCCAGTTTATCACGAAGCTGTGGTTGTCCGACAAGAATGATCTGCAGGAGTTTTTCTTTTTCCGTCTCAAGATTAGAGAGCATGCGTATAGTTTCAAGTGTTGAAGCACGAAGATTTTGCGCCTCGTCGATTATTAAGACAGCGTTGTTTCCAAACGAAAGCTGTTGAAGAAGGAACTCGTTAAGTTGGCGGATAAATACAACTTTACTTCGTCTCTCAGGCTTGATGCCAAAGTCGTTTACTATTGCTTCAAGCAATTGTGTTTCCGGCAGGCTTGAGTTGAAAATGAGAGACGTTTTGGTCTTTTCGTCCAGTCTGTTGAGGAGGCTTCTACAGAGAGTGGTTTTTCCCGCGCCGACTTCACCTGTTATGGTCACGAAGCCTTTTCTTTGGTCTATGCCATAAGACAAATGGTTGAGTGCTTCTTTGTGAGTATGGCTAAGATACAAAAAACTCGGGTCACTTGTTACATTAAAGGGATTTTCTTTTAATCCGAAAAAATTCAGATACATGCTATCAGCTCCTTAACAATATTATACCCGGCAAATTTGTCGTGTAAAGGAAAATCAGCTTTATGAAACTTATACCAAAAGTTTCTTGTGTTTAGACGTATGATAATGTATATTTATCTATTATGGCATGGGAAGGTATTAATAACAGGCAGTTTCCAAGAGTTTCCTATAAGTGTTTTATTCATGTGTCTAAAGACGGCAGGGATGAGGTTCTGGAGACTTGTGCCGTGAATATAGGTCTGGGGGGTATTGCCGTTGTTTTGGACAGTGATCTGGGGCTTTTCGAGAATGTTTTTTTGGAAATATTTCTGGGAGAGGACTCTGCTCCCATTCACTGTGAGGGTAAGATAGTTTGGGTTGTAAAAAAGTATTCCAAGGGTGGTGAGGGTGCGATCACATATGATACCGGTGTTGAGTTTGAGAACATTTCTTCTGAAGGAAAAGAAAGGATCTCTGTTCTTGTGGGAGAGATATTAAGAGCCAATACTTGACATTGGAAAATGTGCGTGATATACTTCAACTGGAATTACATTTCTAATAATGAAGGAGGAGGTGAAAGAGAATTATGCAGAAAACAGTCAAGCTTTTACTAGTATGTTGTGTTGTCATGGCTATGATGGGTATGGCTACTCAGTGTTACGCGCAGGATCCCGCTAAGAAACTTGGTAGGGGTATTGCTAACGTCTTAACAGGTTGGGTTGAGCTTCCTAAGAATATCTATGATACAAGTGTCGAAGAGAACGTACTTTCAGGTATTACAATGGGATTGGCAAAAGGTGTTGGTATGACAATAGTCAGAACCGGTGCCGGTGTTTATGAAACAGTTACGTTTCCATTTCCGATACCAGAAGATTATCAGCCAGTGTTAGAACCTGAATTTGTGTTCAGTGAATAGATCTACATCGTTGCTATAAAGTTTTTTTTGCAGAGGAGGGACGATAAATGTCGTCCCTTTTCTGTTTTTTGACTTTATGTTGTGTTTTTTCAGAGATTTTTTTATAGAACGGATAAAGTTTTATTTTTGCGGGAGGCCAGATGTCTGAAAAACGAAGATTTATAAGATTCAATGTTTTAATGGGAGCTATCGGGAAGACCAAAGGGGCTCTTAAAAAAATGAAAATAAATAATTTTTGCAGGGAAGGTGTTGGGATATTAAGTCATGAAGCGTTTGATCTGGGAGATGATGTAGAGGTGGAAATGATGATCCCGGGGGATAATATTCCCATTTTTTTTGAGGGAGAGGTTACGTGGACAGGTTCCTCTGAGAAAAATAATGAAGCACGGAATGAAGGCGGAATTAAATTTAAGAAAATAAGCAACAAGGATAGAGGTAGGATTCTTGAGTTTATATACAGCAGGTGGATAACACCCAAAGATAAGCAAGACATTGTAACAACAGATATCACTAAAAATAATATGGAGGTAACATGAGTGTCGAGGAAGAAAAAAAAGAAGAACAGGTAGAGGAAGAAAAGGAAGCGGTCAAAGAAGCGCAAAAAGAGAGTTCTACGGAGGAAGTAAAAGAAGAGTCCGCGAGTGAAGAGAAAAAGGAAGAGGCAACAGTACCTAAAGCCGGAGAAATGACAGAGGGCGCTTCCGAGGAAGTAAAAGAAGATCCTGTAGTTGAAGAGAAACCTGCTGAAGAAAAAAAAGAAAAAGCTGTTCCCGCGGAAGTAAAAGAAAAGTCCGCGAGTGAAGAGAAAAAGGAAGAAGCAACAGTACCTAAAGCCGGAAAAATAGCAGAAGGTGTTTCTGAGGAAGTAAAAGAAGAAACTTCAAATAAAGGCCCTGCCAGACAACCTAGATCTAAAAAACCGCCGCGGCCAACCGAATGTGAATCATGTGCTAAAGCGTTGCTGAAAAAGCTTTGGTATTATCGTAACGGTTCTTTTTTCTGCACAAAAAAATGCTATAAACGAAAATTGGAAGCGGATCGTAAGGCTGCTGAAGAAGCTAAGAACGAAAAGTAGTTTCTGACAGAGGCAAGTGTACTCCTTTTTGGAGGACAACGCGCATATCGCTAATGTACATAGAATAGACAAAAGCGTGAATTTTTCACAGATTCACGCTTTTTTTATGTCTAGTTTTGTAATAATTTACATTTTTGTTTCAGAAAAAGCATAAAAAACAATTTTTTTTGCGTCTACCATATATAGTGCTAGTGTCAATCATAATAGCTATATATAGTATCTTTTCTTGGTAAATTTAAAATTCTAAAAAGTTGCTTGTTTGACAAACTTCCTAAGATTGTGTATACTCTTCTTATAGTGGATTAAAGTGGAGGTAAGTGGAGTGTTTTACGGTGAGTTTATACATAGCTTAGATAAAAAGAATCGACTGATCATACCGGCACGTTTTCGTGAACCTATTAAAGAGAGCGGGTCAGAAAAGTTGTATGTCACAAGAGGGTTAGATGGATGTTTGTTTATGTTCGCTGAAGATGAGTGGGTTTGTCAGGAGAACAAATTTAAGGCTATGTCTTTTACAAAAAAAGAGGTCAGAAAGTTTAAACGTTTGTTCTTTTCCGGAGCTGCTGAATCGCAACCCGATAAACAGTGGAGAATATTAATTCCGGAATATCTTAAGGAATATGCGGATCTTTCGAAAAACGTAATGATAATAGGGGTATCAAACCGTATTGAGATATGGGATCAGGACAAGTGGAACAGTTTTTATAGTTCTTCAAAAGAAGAGTATGAGGATATTGCGGAAAAGCTTATAGAGCTTTAGACATTATTACGAGGAGGTTATTATGTATAGAAGATACGCGGTAAAATTTCATAAAAAACAAATGGAATTCATTAATTGCGTAAATATGGTGGAAAGGATCAAAAAGGCTAGAGCCCTTCCCTCCGGGATAGCGCATTTAGGGGTTAAACGATATGTTGTTTCTTCTTCAGGTTTGGGGAAGAAATCATATGTAACCATTAAAGATTGTGAGTAGAAATATGGCAAAAAAATATATACAAGCATGTAATTTGAGCGGATCAATTTATGGCAAGGACAAAGATTCGGAGAAGAAGGCTCATTTTGCCAAGAAGAACTTGGAAACAAAAGAAAATCTTCTGGATGAGTATGATAGTTTTTATAGAAAACAGGTTGATGCCATGACCCGTATGTTCCGTCGTTAGATGAAAGGATTTGTTCGTTGCATTTACCGGTTTTTCTTGAAGAAGTTATTGATTACCTGGATCTCAACCCGGGAGATAGGATTTTTGACGCGACGTTGGGCGGGGGTGGGCATTCCAAAGAAATACTGAAAAGAATACTTCCGGGTGGAAAACTTATAGCGGTGGATAGGGATCCCGAAGCTATTGATAGGAACAGGATCCAGTTCCAAGAATTTAAAAATGATGTTATTTTTTTGAACGAAAATTTTCGTGATATTGACAGTATTGTCGAAAAAACCGGAATAGATCAGTTGGATGGGGCAATATTCGATTTGGGGTTTTCCTCTTTTCAGTTGGATGAAAGCGAACGTGGTTTTAGTTTCATGAATGATGGTCCGTTGGATATGCGTTATGACAAAAGAGAAGGTCTTTCGGCGAAAGATGTTGTGAACGGGTTTCGTGAATCCGAACTTATTGAAATTATACGAGAGTATGGAGAAGAAAGGCACGCGAAGTTGGCAGCCAGAGCCATAGTGGCGGCCAGGAAGAAGAACAGGATAGTGACAACCGGTGAGCTTGTGGAAATAATCAAAAGCGCGATTGGATGGAGATACACGAGACAGAAACTTCATCCTGCCTGCCGGGTTTTTCAGGCATTAAGAATTTTTGTTAATGCCGAACTGGCAGCCGTGGAAGAAGGCGTAAATAGGATATTCCCGTATATGAAGCAAGGAAGCAGGATCTGTGTTATTTCGTTCCATTCGCTTGAAGACAGAATCGTAAAAAATGTTTTTAGAAATAGATCACGATCAGGAGAGGCGTTGTTATTGACAAAAAAACCTATACAGCCGAACAGGGATGAGATTCGGATCAATCCCAGGGCAAGAAGCGCGAAATTGCGCGTAGCGGAGAGGATAGTATGAGAATACATAAAATTATTGTTGTAGGGATGATAATAACTATGTTCTCTATCTGTTATGTGCACCAGCGAATAGAGATCATCAAAGCCGGTTATACCCTGCAGGAAAGCAGAAGAGAACTTTCCCATTTGATTGACCGCAATTCAAAGTTAATGTATAATCTATCCGAGTTTGAGTCCCCGAGATATCTTTTAACTTCTCTTAATGGGGAGGAGATTGAATTCGCGAGGCATAGGAGTATAAGGATCGATAGTTATCGACTAGTGTTCGCGGATCCTTTTCTTTCAGGAAATACGAGGGGATTTGCGGGCAGAGTTCTGGATGCTCTTACTTTGAGCGCGGAAGCTAAACCTCATAAATAGAAAATTGCTTTTAGATCACTATGTTTAAAATACGTCGTTATGTTGTATTATTACTCGCAATAACATCTTTTTTACTGCTAATATTAAGGCTATATTACCTTCAGGTCACAAAGGCGGATCGATATTCTGCTTTAGCTTCCGGGCAGCATTCAACAGCAAGAAAAATAGAACCTCGTAGAGGGACCATTTTTGATAGCCATATGGAACCCCTGGCTATAAATCTGGACACACCCAGTATATATCTTAATCCACGTGAAATAATTGCCAAGGAAGAAACCGCGAAAGCACTTTCGGGAACGTTAGAGCTTGAATATAGTTTGGTTTTTGAAAAGGTTTCACGTAATAAAGCGTTTTTGTGGCTGAAGCGGAAAATAGATGATGATGTCGCGGAGACGGTCAAAAGTCTTGGATTGAAAGGCATATACATTATTTCAGAGAGTAAGCGTAACTATCCTAGTGGGAACATGGCTTCTCATGTTGTGGGGTTCGCGGGGACTGATAATCGGGGGTTGGAAGGCATTGAGCTTTTATTCGACGATATGCTCAAAGGAGAACCCGGTCTCCGGAGCTCTATGAGGGATGCCAAAAGAAGAACGGTTCTATTTGATGAGAAAGCGTCGGTTCCTCCACAGAACGGATATGATCTTGTACTTACGATAGACAGTGTTATTCAGTATATCGTAGAAGAAGAACTGGCTCAGATGGTAAAGAAACGGAAACCTGAAAGTGCTTCTATTGTGGTTATGGATCCGTTTTCAGGGAAGATACTCGCGCTCGCGAATTATCCGAATTACGATCTAAATGAGTTTTCTAAGGTATCTCGTGGGGCAATGAAGAATAGGGCTGTTACGGATATCTGTGAACCCGGAAGTGTCTTTAAGGTCGTGACGGCCAGCGCGGTTATAAACGAAAAAGTTTTTGGTCCTGAGGATCGTATATATTGTGAAAAAGGCGCGTATCATACACGCGGAAGAATATTACATGATTATCATAAGTACGGAGAATTGTCCTTTCGTGATGTGATCGCCAAATCCAGTAATATAGGTGTTGTTAAATCAGCACAAAAACTCGGCAAAGAGAAACTTTTTGGATATATAGAAAAATTTGGTTTTGGTAAACAAACAGGGGTAGATCTTCCGGGTGAAGCCAGAGGGATAAGCAGGCGGCCTTCAGTATGGTCGCGTAGTGATATCACGACAATACCGATCGGGCAAGGTATAGCTGTTACACCCTTGCAGTTGGTCAATGCTGTAGGCGTTATCGCCAATGGCGGTTATTTAAAGAGACCGTATATTGTTGATGAGATAACCGGATGGAATGGAGAACTTTACAGAAAGACGGTACCAAGAACTTCAGCTAGAGTAATAAGCCGGGATACCTGCGAAAAAATAAAGGACGCGATGCGTCACGTGGTAACAGATGGTACGGGTAAGAAAGCTAATTCAAAACTTTTTGAGGTTTGCGGGAAGACAGGTACGGCTCAGATGGTTGATCCGGACGGGGGTTATTATGAGAAAAAGTATAACGCGTCATTTATCGGGTTCGCTCCAAAGGATGAACCGGTTATAAGTATGGTAATTATCGCGAGGGATCCTCATCCTGTATATTTTGGCGGGACAGTTGCCGCGCCGGTCTTTAAGAATATAGCCGAACGAGTTTTACAGTATCTGGACTCTAATAGAAAAGATAATGTTAAGGAGTATAATGATGAAAGAGGATCTTAATGATTTAAGGCATAAAATATTGCCTATGAAGGATAAGCTTAAAACGGATTCACGGAAAATTGTTCCGGGGGATGTTTTTGTGGCTATAAAAGGGGTTTATCATGACGGGCATGACTTTGTTCTAGAAGCTTTAAAACGGGGAGCAAGGTGTGTAGTATCGGAAAAAAACATTGAAGGTCTTTCCGCGGAAGATAAAGAGAAGGTTGTAATAGTTTCTGATACCCGCGAAATTCTGGCGGATTTTGTAAAGTTTATTTATGACGATCCTTCCGAACATCTTTCCGTATATGGGGTGACAGGAACAAATGGTAAGACCAGTACGGTTTTTCTGATCGATGGGATACTTTCTTCATCCGGCAGAAAAAGCGGATTTACCAGTACGGTTTTTTCCAAAATATCCGGGGATATAAAGGTCAGATCTGATATGACGACGCCGGATATTGTTACGATGAATCATCTTTTATCGGAAATGGTGGATAATGGAAAAGACGCCGCTGTTATAGAGATATCGAGTCACGCGCTTAGTCAGAAAAGAGTAGAAGGGATAGGACTTGACAGCGCGGTTTTTATGAATATTACGCCCGAACATCTGGATTATCATGAAAACATGGATAATTATTTAGAAGCGAAAAAGAAAATTTTCGCTTTGTTAAAACCGGGAGGGGTGGGTGTTTTGAATGTGGATGATCCTGCCTTAATAAGCATAAAAAAGAGTTTGGATACTGATAATATTATAACTTTTGGGATAGAGAACAAAGGTGATGTTCGGGCGGAGAACATAAAGACCGATATATCCGGTTCGGAGTTTGATCTAAGCGTTAGAGACAATGCTCTTGTGCGTATCAAGACTTCTCTCATAGGGAGGCACAACATATACAACATGCTTGCCGCGGCCGCGGCAGTGATGAAAAGCGGGATCAGTGTGATGGAGATAAAAAAGGGATTAGAAAACGTTTCCGGTCCTCCCGGACGTTTAGAAAAAGTGATATCTAATGCTCCTTTCAACGTATTCATAGATTACGCGCACACTCCGGACGCGATGAAAAACGTGCTTGAGTGTTTAAAGCCTATGACCGAAGGGGAGCTTATCTGTGTTTTTGGTTGTGGCGGAGATAGAGATAAAACAAAAAGATCTATTATGGGCAAGATCGTTTCATCTTTAGCTGAGAAGGTCATAATAACCAGTGATAATCCCCGGACAGAAGATCCTTTAATGATCATTCGGGAGATAAAAGGGGGTATAGTTGGTAATCCGGTCTGTAAAGTGATCGAGAAGCGGTATAATGCTATAAATGAGGCTTTGAATACTGCCGGGGAAAATGATATAGTATTGATCGCGGGCAAGGGGCATGAAGATCACCAGATAGTGGGTAAGGAAAAAATGCGTTTTAATGATAAAGAAGTCGTGCGGGAAATTCTCGGGAAAATGGGATATAGTAATGTATCGGAATGACGCTAAAGATCCGCGGTTATTGGGATTTGTGTTAAACAGTTCCCGGTTCGTTGTTTCCTCCGAAAATAAAAGTGGACTTGTGAAATTATACGCGGGATCCAATAACTGAGGGTCGGTGGATGGATGTTGAATAAACGCGTATTACGTGGTGTGGATCATGATTAAAATCACTATAAAAGAAACAGCTGAAGTAACGGGCGGGGAGCTTATTTCATCAAGTCCCGATGAGATAGTATCGGGTTTTTCCATTGATTCAAGAACGGTTAAGCCGGGACAACTTTTCATAGCGGTTAAAGGGGAGAATTTTGATGGACATGATTTTATTTCGGAAGCGTTTAGAGCCGGCGCGAAGGGGTTCATCGTTTCATGTTTGTCGAAAGAAAACAGGGAAACCCCTCCCGGGCATGTTATTGTTGTAAATGATACGGTTTCCGCCATGGGGAAACTCGCGGGTTATATT
>JAGLIU010000152.1 GCA_023142805.1 Candidatus Omnitrophota bacterium
TCCTACTTACCCTTCACCCTATACCATATACCAAATACTAAATACTGAACACTGAACGCTAAGACTCTATTCTTCTCCGCTTACAGATTTACGCAATACTTTCTTCTCCGCCTGTTTTTTCTTATCTTTGAGGATCTTTTCTTTAGCCCTCGCGGATCTTTTGCGTTTCTGTCGACGTATTTTTTCCCGCTCTTGCCGAATTTTTGATCTTCGACCTAATTCCTTTTCTTCTATTTTATCCGTTAAGATGCGTCTCGCGATAAAACGGTTTATATTTTGGGATCGTTCCTTCCCGCATTTCACCTCAATACCGGTGGGAACGTGTTTTAAGTATACACAGGTAGAAACTTTATTGACGTTCTGCCCTCCACGCCCGCCTGACCTGATAAATCGTTCGACAATATCCGCCTCTTTTATCTTGAACCGGCGCATTTTCGCTTTAAGTAATTTTTCTTTAGAAGTAGAAATATTGGACATAATGGGATTGGGAAACAAAATAAGTAGGGACGCGACACGCCGTACCCCTACAGCAAACTATTATCTATTGTAACATGCGTCTATCAGATCATCCAACTTGGCGGTTGCCAGACACTGGACTGTATCCGCTCCACCATAGTAAATTTTCACTTCATTATTCGGTTCGACGACAGCACCACAAGTAAAAACAACGGCATAAGTCAGTCCTGTAAGCTCATAATCCGTAACAGGCGACAAGATAGGAGCTTTTGCCCGAGCGATCACTTTTGAGGGGTCCTTCAGATCCAGCATCATTACTCCAAGATGATAAACATATTGCGCGGAACACTGAACATTAACCGCATGATAAATAACCAGCCACCCGTCATCCGTTTTTATCGGGACAGCTCCCGGACCATTCTTTTTCCATCCCCATTCATCCTGGGTAATAGCTACAACTTTTGACTTCCCCCAATAAGTAAGATCCGGAGAATAAGACATCCACATGTACCCCTGTCCGTCACCGGTATTAGGACGATCCAAACGACAATAAAGTCCGTTTATCTTCTCAGGAAAAAGCACACCATTACGATTATCTGTTTCTGAAATAAACCCTTTGAACGTAAATTTTTTCATATCAGGGGACTCCAAGAGCCCCAAACGACAAGAATGACCTCCATGACACGCAAAAACCACATAATATGTACCGTCTATGAGTGTCACTCTCGGATCATAATACATCCCATAAGTATATTCCTTGAATTCTTCCGTATCCGGCATTTTTATCGGTTCAGGACGAAACGTAAAATTAATACCATTATCAGAATCCGCCGGCCACATCATCTGCTTCATCGAAGGTGTTTCCACCCTGCACAGCATAACATATTTCCCTTCCGGCGTTTTTATGCATCCGGAATTGTAGACCCCTTTTGCCGCTCCGGGAACATCATCTTTTGTAAGTATCGGGTTACCTGAATAGCGTACGGCTATATCTTCTTTGCTTTTTGAATAAACTATCGGTTGCGTCATGAATTTCCTTTCTTAATGTCAAGTTCAACAACGATCCGGAACCTATTCGCTATGGTTTCGGATCAGATCTAAATAAAAAACTTATTTTCCTAAAATTAAAACAGACGGGAACATAATAAGTACCGGTTATATTTCCAAAACAGAGTCTACTGTACCAAACACATTACGTTCTGTTTTTAAATTTTTCGGGTCACAGATCCACTTATCATCCACAAGAAACTTATACCGGTAAAGACCTTTATCCATAGTAAAATGGGCTGACCATTCACCATTCTCCAGTTTTGTAAGCCGATTTGTTTCTAACTTTCTCCACCCATTAAAATCTCCAAGCACATATACCGCTCCGGCCTTTGGCGCGGCTAACACAAACTCTTTGACAAAAACATCATCTTTCTTCTGCTCTCCGACATTTAGAAGCTCACTGGTGAAATTATAAAAATCCAATGCCGCGGAACATTTTGAATCATATTCAAATATAGTTTTTCCAAGCATTGAAGATTCTCTTAATCTCACACTCGAACGTATTTTTGTCGGGAGTAAATACGGACCTATTCTCTTTTTAGCGTCTATAACCAATTTTTTCGCGAAGTTCGATCGTTGATCATAAATATTCATCACAAAATAGATCGCCGGTTCTTTTCCTGTTTCGGCTTTCAACAAACTTGTCACCCTGTAGACACTATTTACACCATTAAACGAAAAGTAGCTCAGGTCTATAGGAACAACGATCGTATCAGCGGCATACATGGAATTAAGTGTTAGAAAACCAAAACTCGGAGGTGAATCTATTACCACATATTCGTATTTGTCAAAAAACGGATCTGCCAATGTATTTTTTAAGATCGCTGCCGCGCCATTAACTCCACCAAGATTTATCTCGGCGGCACTTAACATCATATTTGCCGGTACAAACGAAAGTTTATCCCTATTAGAAATGACAATTTTATCATAAGGCACTTCTATATCATCAAAATGTGCCCGAAATATGTCATAGGAAGTTTTTCTCTCTGAAGATTCTTTGTCGTATCCCAAAGCAAATGTCGCGTGTGCTTGCGGGTCCAGATCTACCAGTAACGTTTCATTACCAAGCTTAGCAAGTGTTGCCGCGGTATTAACGGCAAGTGTAGTTTTACCGCATCCACCTTTCTGGTTCGCAACAGATATAATTCTCATACACCCTCCTGTCTAATATCCTCAGTAAATAAAAAGAACAACCGTACAACATATTGTTGAAATTATATCATATCATATACACAATGTACAATTAGAATTCGCATAAAAATAGAGTAAGGCCTTAAAAATAAAATGCTACAATCCCTACAAGTTTCATCAGAAAAATTTACTGTTTTAAAAATTTTCCGTAATATGTCATTCCGAGCGACTTCTGCGAAGCTTTAGCGAAGCAGAGGAGTCGAGGAATCTAGTGTCATAGGAAAAGGTATTTCAATCATTTACTTTGGGTTAATGTTACTTTTCACTGTCATTTCGAGCGAATGAGGAGTAAAACGACGAACAAGTCGAGAAATCTGAGAAAAACAAACATATTTTTAATTGATATTCGTTTTCGAGAACAATGATTCCATAATGAAATCGTCTTTTCCTCAAAATGATATGGCAGAAAGGCAAGAACACAATTTGTGACCCAAGTGAACAAATTAGGCCCCGGGCTCTACGTAAGGCATGCATGAGACGTTGATTTCGAGAACCTTTTCTCGAAATCAATCTGGAAACGAGCTAAGTCGAACAATGCAACCCCAATCAATACCGCTACTTGTGAAAATGACTATTCACAGAGGCAAACGAATTTTCGTACATTTTAACACTTAGTCTTCCAG
>JAGLIU010000153.1 GCA_023142805.1 Candidatus Omnitrophota bacterium
ATTTTCCTGAAAGGTTTCTCCTCCATTTGCCCAGGCTTTTATATGATTCACATGCAGTACTATACTCGAATCTGTTGCAGAAGACCTACCGCAACTTTTACATTTGAAATTATCCCGTCTCATCACAATAAACCGTAGTCGCCAATTTACACTTCGTTTCGTTTTATGTTTTGCAGAGGGTTCGACTTTAAGATTTTGCATCTCATTTTCAAAGGAAAGACTTTCCTCATTATTGATATAGGAAACAAATTTTTCCAAACCCTTACGCCAAGATCCAAAACGATTTTCGTAAGTACCAGCACAATATTTTGATAAGGGTCGTTGTATATCTGTATAGCTTGGTTGTCTCCCCAGTTTTATCCAAACTTCCTCTAGATTCTTAAAAAGTTCATCTTCAGAAATATTCAACGAACTTCTAGACTTTTCTAGTCCAGCTATTTCAAGAACCTTAAACCAACTTCTAAACCTTCTAGTCAGTGTTGTGGCATGAAAATTACCACATTCATTGTATTCGTCTATTGTTATAGAGTTCTTCCCTAGCTGAACAGCAACTCTTTTGACATCGACAATTAATTGATCATCCGAAATATTGCGATTATGTGGGGTGAGTTCAAATTTCATAAATTAACTCTTTTAAATATATCTCTCGCCGAATGTTACGTATTACTTCAAACATTTCTTCTTTTGCGATAATTTCTTATAGTTCTTCTTATTTGTTACTTTTTTCCCGCTTTTCTTTTCAAGTTCTTTTCTCGCGTTACCCGCAATAGCACCACCTTCTCGAGCAACTTGTTTATTCTCAACGAATCCTTGAGTATCTTTATTAACCGCTATCTCTTTTGTAGATGCTTCGCCAAGCATAGAAAAGATAAGTTCAAGATCTGTCATATGGTCTCTTAGATTTTCACGCTTAAGTCCTTTATGCTTTTTATAAGCGGAAGGTGTCATTTCAAAGGTTGCTTTTGAAATTTCAGCGGTAAGTATCTCGTATTCTTTTTGTTCCTTTATACCTCTTTTTTGCCACTGATCGGTTAATTCTTCCCGGATGGCGATTCCTCGCATCCGTTTTTCAATCCAATCATCGCTATATCCTTTTGCCCTATATAACGCTCTTGTTCTTTTTGTGGCAAGCTCCGGATTCTCGATTTCCTGAATCCGTTCATAGCCGACTTTGGCTAGCCATCGTTTGAAAGGCTCAGCTTTCGGTGATGGAATAGACTGGATAATACGAAAGATACCCTCTGTATTGGCACAATTGAGCTTTTGGGCTCCCCTGGGTGTTTTTACCGAAAGGGGGGTGACAAATTGTCCCCACCCTTTGCTTAGCTCATCGTCCCGCTTTCGCATCTTTTTAACATAATCCTGCACATTAGAAGAATCAGTAAGGACAGAAACTACATCATTGACTACAAACCACCATTCTTTTTTGTGAATAGTTTTGCGGATTTCACTCTTTCTGAATATCGCTATCTTTGTAGTAGCAATTTCTTTTTTCACGATTACTCCTACTTTATTTGAAACCAGTCAATTCCCTCGATTTCGCCTGGGAATCTCCAATGGCGGAGGGGAGAGGATTCGAACCCCCGGTACCCGTAAGGGTACAATGGCTTTCGAGGCCACCGCATTCGACCGCTCTGCCACCCCTCCGCAAAAATAGACTTAATGCATTGTAACAAAATACCGCATATTTCTCCATAATAAAAATCCGTGACAAATAAGAATATTGTGTGTAAAATAATAACTCTAAATTCGCCTTGCGGAGAGGTGTCCGAGCTGGCTTAAGGAGCACGCTTGGAAAGCGTGTGAGCTGTAACAGGTTCCCAGGGTTCGAATCCCTGCCTCTCCGCCATTGATTCGAATTAACATTATAATATGTCCGGTAAATAGATACACCTAGGCCGCGTCTACTCATACATCCTTACCTCTGACACATATTTTTCACGCTCTTCCACGTAAACATTTTGCCATCAAAAGTTGCCTCAGAGCTTCCATATGCTATACTTTATTATAGGTATTGAGGTGGAAAAAATAAAGAATTTGGGTCTTTTCTAGCTTTTCTTCCTCCTTAAAATAAAAAAAACAAGGTAAAAGAAAAGCTACTTTTTTATTTAAAACAGCCGTGAGAGCGGCTGTTTTTTTATTGTGCCCCTTGTTATTTCCCCCGCTTTTTTTAAAGCTCTTTTCGCGAGAAGAGGCCCTATAAACTCATGAAAAACCGTTGTCCCCAAAACAATATTCAGTAAAAAAAGAGAGATCTCTGAAAACTTGGGATCCTGCCGAACCAAAAGCGCGAGCCCTACCACTATACCTCCCTGTGGGATCAAACCAAAAGCTGTATATTTTTTCACTTTGGCCGGGGCATCGGAGATCATACCACCTAGAAAAGTGCCGATAAATTTTCCTAATGCGCGCAGTATAACAAACACTACCACGATCCATAATGAATTTTTTAAAACCATAAGATTAAGATGCGCGCCCGCTAGAACAAAAAATATGACAAATATGATCTCCTCGAAATAATCTCTTACAGATATAAAAAATTTGTCCCTGTCTTTAGCAAAATTGGATATCACACACCCTAGAACCATGGTCGATAACAGTTCATCCAATCCCAGCATCTGTGCTATTCCAAAACAAGCAAAAAGTGAACCAAAGATAAGTACGATCAGTACTCCCTTATCTTTTACCCTTTCCGCTATTTTTAAAAGAAAGCCTCCAAATACGCCACCTGTCAGAACCGATAAAGATATCAATACCGCGGGATGTATAAGTGCCGAACTTATCCCCCCGGAAGATTTACCCAAAAACATTATCCCGATAGCGCTTGCTATACTAAAATTTATTATACCGGTGGCGTCATCAAAAGCCGCTATCCCCAATATGGTAGTCGTAACAGGTCCTTCCGCCTTATACTCTTCTTTGACCGCAAGCGCGGCGGTAGGATCCGTTGGCGACGCTAACGCTCCGGCTAAAAGCGCCAAGGGCAAATAATATTCCGGTTTTATCGGAACTCCGGCATATTGACTGATGAGGGGTAACGCGAATAACAATCCCAGAAAAACCATGAAAAACGCTATCTCCGCCTCCAAAAGCGTCATGCAAAGAATGGTCTTGCCTAATTTTCGCAATCGGCTAAACTGCAAGGATCCGCCTATAGCATAAGTAATGATACATAACGCGAAATTGCTTATTGAATTTGAATTTTCTATAAACTTCTCGGGCACGATCCCCAAAAATGACGGTTCCAACAAGATCCCTATAGTGATATAACCCGTTATTTTAGGTAATTTAAAAAAGTTTGCTAATCTTCCCGCTAAATACCCGGCAATAAGAATTATACCGAAAATTAATATCACATTAAATTGTGAAGATAGATTTTCCACCATAAGGCCTCTCTCCGTTATTTGTTTACATTTTTTATTATTTTATAAACTTCCATAAAATCCGTTGTCCGACAAACATGATCGGCCATATCAGATAACTCATTACTGGAAGAATTAAACGCTATGGAATAACCCGCTATTTTTAACATGGGGATATCCCCCTCACTGTCACCTATAGCGATCATTTGACTCGACTTGACATTAAAACGTTTAAGAATATTTCTTACGGTTTTACCTTTCGCGCCATGACTTATATTTATTTTTACACCGCCGGTAAGTTTTCCGCGACGAACGTTCAGTCTGTTTCCTATAACATGATCAAAACCTAATTCTTCTTTTATTCTGTCGGTAATAAACTGCAGACCGGTAGATACGGCTGCTAGTTTAAACCCCATATTTTTTAATTGTTCGATCACGCGTTTCGCGTTCTTTGAGTACCGTACGCCGCTGAATACATTTCTCATTTTTTTTATTTCAAGCCCTTTCCACTGCGCGGCATCAAGCTCACAGAATCTGCGATAACTTATCTTACCGGCAAGAAACTGCTCTTGATATTTTTTTGCCAGCACATCCCACAACCCCAGCTTTTCGTGGATATATCTCCAACTTGAAATATGCCTTGTGATCGTTCCGTCAACATCAAATACTATTAATTTATATTTCATAATTTAGTCGGCAGGTTTCTTTCCGGGCAAAAC
>JAGLIU010000154.1 GCA_023142805.1 Candidatus Omnitrophota bacterium
AGCTAAATCCCCATTGGCGTTTTATTGTTCCGTAGGGATGTTCTACTATTGCTTGTCTTTGTTTGTAATATTCCTTATTGTTTTCTATTCGTATTTTGTTATTTTCGATAAAAGTTTGATATTCACTTCGTTGTATTGCTTTACCATATTTAGCTTTTGAGCATTCTTCTTTCACGGGACATGTTTTACACGATTTTGTTGTATATCTTTTAAAATTATAAGTGGCTCCTTTGTAAAGTGTTCCGGTAGTAGTAAGCTTGTTTCCTTGCGGACATATGTAAATATCTTTTTCTTTATCGTAAGTAAAGTGTTCTGCATTATATGAAGGATTAGGGGCGTTTTTTGCTGATTTCGGAAAGGAAACAAGTACGTTTATCCCTAACTTATCTGCTGTTTCAAATTCACTTCCTGTGTGGTAACCTTTATCATACAATGCAGTGAAATTATTTGTTTTCAATATGGATTTAGCTCTTCGGAGCATAGGGCCCATTGCTTTGCTGTCGTTGGTATCGGTAACTTTATAGTCTATAGGAATATTATTCTTTGCATCAACTGTACTTTGAACATTATAGGCTACTTCGGTAATATTATTACGAGTTATCATTTGTCGGCTGTCAGGATCGGAGGTTGAAATTTGCACATCTCCTGTTTCTTCCAATTGTTTCTCTAATTGCTCGTATTTATCTTTTCTTTCGGTTTGTTTTTTAATTTCAGATTTAATCTTTGTTATATTGTCTTCTGTTTTTTCATCTTTAATATCATTATCAGCCTCTTGCAGCTTTTTGTTGTATTCTTCAAGTTTGTTGTCAATATAGACAAGATGCCTGTCGATTTTCTTTTTGTTGAAATTGTTCTTTTTGCTGTTTTGGGCTCTAAGTTTTGTACTATCTCCTGCAATAAATTTTCCGCCTATCAGGTCAAAGTTCTTTGCTGTTTCAACAGTTGCTCTGAAAACTTTCTTTATGGCTTTTGGGTTGTCTCTTCGGAAATTGGAGATCGTATTATGATCCGGTTCTAAACCTTTCATTAGCCACATTACTTCAATATTTACTTGCGTTGCTTTTTCTAATTTTCTTGATGAGCGAATACTGTTAAGATATCCGTAGATGTACAGTTTTAGAAAATCTTTGGGATGATATGCCGGCCTGCCGTTTTCTGTATGGTCAATTCTGAACCCCATTACAGCAATATCAAAACTCTCTACAAACAGATCTATTAATCTTACATCATTATCTTGTTCAATTGCATCATCAACAGAAGTGGGAAAAAGAACAAGTTGATTTCTGTTGTATCCTTTGATGTATTTCATAGCCGGAAGGTAGAAATAATAAGGGATTTATACAAATGTTTTAGGTGTTTTATTTGTGTTTTTTTGAAAAGGTTTTTAGACAGTCTGACGATCCGGCGTCGAGTAGGCAAGGGGAATTTCACCCCAAGCCTCTCTCAGAACCGTATCCCGATATGCACCGGGACAGGCTGTGACAGTCTCCCGTCATATGCTTACGCCGAAGCTTCAGCATAGGCGCTACGGCTCTTCTTATGCATCAACTTGCTCTAAGGGGACATATGCCAATTTGCCAATGGGCAAAAAGATTTGGGCTTCTCTTATAATACAACTTTAGTTTTTCTATGATCTTCCCTGTCCTTCCTTTTCATTCATCTCTCTTACTCTTATCTCCTCCTGCCTCATGGGCAGGCCCGCCTGCCGGACGAGGCAGGAATTATCCTCATCTCTCGCTACCGATTGGCAGCATGAGGTGATTTGGTAACGCTCCCTGACGAGCCTCACCGAAGGGCCGTCCTGTT
>JAGLIU010000155.1 GCA_023142805.1 Candidatus Omnitrophota bacterium
AAAAAACGTCGTCCTCCAAAACAACTCCTTTGTATAGGGACACATTGTTCTGTATCTTGCAATTATTGCCAACAATAGCGTCCGGGCCTATGACCACATTCTGCCCAATACGACAATCCTCACCGACAACAGAACCCGTAAGAATATGCGAAAAATGCCATATTTTAGTGCCCCTGCCAATCACAGCGCCTTCATCAACAACACTTGTATCATGAACGAAATAATCTTTACTCATAATTTCCTCCTACTGCATATTAGATAGCTACCGGAACACCATTATTTCTTAGAGACTCCTGAGCTTTCTCTAGAATTCTTACTACATCCACTCCATTTTTCCCATCGGTTAGAGGCTTCTTATTGTTTTTTACACAATCCAGAAAATGTGTACACTCCAACCTGAGAGGCTCTGACATCTTCACGTAAGGCATAAGAATATCTCCCGTTCTGAGTGTCAAATAATCACCATAAGAATCAAATTCAGGATTTTCACCCTTGGTAATACCCTTATTGTAAATCTTTATTTTCTCCGCGCTTTGTATGTCATCAAAAACAAGCATTTTTTTATTCCCTACTATAGTTAGTTTTCTCTCTTTGTGAGGGTCAAGCCATGAGATCTGTATCTGAGCCATTCTTTTATCTTTAAAATATAAAGATAAAAACACTACGTCCTCAATACCTTTCTGCAAATAAGACTGACCTCTAGCTGAAACATTTTCCACCTCACTCCCGAAAAGATATAAAAACATCGATATGTCATGTGGCGCAAAACTCCACAATGAATTCTCATCTTTACGCACTGTCCCTAGATTTACACGCAATGAGTAGGCATAATATATATCTCCAAGCTCACCATTATCAATGTATTCTTTTATTTTCACCATAGCGGGATGATACAGCATTAGATGTCCTACCATAAGTGGAAGATCTTTCTCTTCGGCGATCTTAACAAGTTCCTCACAATGTTTTACTTCAAGAGCCATAGGTTTCTCAATATAAGTCGCTTTTCCCGCCTCAAGCGAAGCCTTTGCTAATTCATAATGATGTACAGCCGGAGCCGCTATTACTATTCCGTCAATTTCAGGATCTGAAACGATAGAATTAAAGTCGGACGCTATTTTAGGCACATTGAAAGTCTTCTTCGCTACTTCAAGTTTTTTCTCATCAAAGTCACAACATGCGTATAATACTCCCAAATCATAATAATTACGCACTAAATGTTTCCCCCAGTTTCCTATTCCTACGACCGCAATTTTCGGATTTTCCATACTATTCCCCTCATCTATTGTTTTTAATAAAATATTTCGTTATACTAGGTACTCTACCTATTATTCCCATAGCTATAAACAAACATAACACCGTGAATATTAATCTCGCACCCAACATTATCATTCCCCATCTTATCGAAAACCCATGCATAATATCAGGTAATCCCGGCAAACTTGAAAAGAAAGCGGGATTAATAGGCAAACATAACCATGTTGTAGTATTCGCACTATTTAAATTGTATAAAAAAAGACACAATATCTGACTCCAATATAACCATTCCGGGATAATATTAACACAAACTGCCGCGATCAAAAGCGGTATTACCCACACAAAATAATGAATTGGCACAAAAAATAAAGTATAAATAATCATTATGACTGTAATGGCTACCCGTAAAACAGTACTTTCTATACGTTCTTTTTTTAATCTAAAACAAAAAAAGATTAAAGAAGCATACAATACCATAAAAATTAATTTCTGCAGAATTTGCCAAGGAATATCAATTGAAAAATTTGAGTAAAATACAGGAAACAATGAATTAACCACATTTCTTCCTCCTAAAAAACAAAATGGAAGAAATATCAGAACAAAGGGAACAGCTGCAGCTATCACATTTTTTATAAAATCCTTTCTCGAATCTGTTAGCACTATAATAAAAGGTACCATCAGAAAAATAGTGAAAGTTTTAAAAAGAGCCGCTACACTCAAAATTGAAAAAGCCAGCCATGTCTTTTTCTCTTTTACCATAAGAATAGCTAAAACAGTGAGAGCGGCCGGGATCAGATCGATCTGTCCAAACGCGTAAACTCCATACAGTATAACGGGATTAACACTCCATAACCTTAACGCTTTTTTCCTAGATGAATTATTATCGAGATAATGAAAAATTGAATATAAACACACGGCGTCAAAAACAACATAAGGAAGTTTCATTAAAAACAAGTATCTAATAACATCAAAAGATGTGCCGTTAATTATCAGCCATTTCCCCAAACCCCCCGTATATACTTCCTGTATCCATACATAAAACCCGGAATTAAATGGTCTCAAGATATACTGACACGCCCCTAAGAATAAATGTGTCATCGGAGGATAATAAGACCATATCCTTTCAGCGGGAAAATTAGCGTTTATATAGCTATAAATATCAACAACTCCGCTATAAGCCAACTTGCTGGGGAAATAGTTAATAAAAATTATGTCTGAATGCGCGAAAAACAGCATAGCGATCAGCCTTAAAAAAACCGCTAAGAATACCCATAACACAATATCACTAGTCTTTATTTTTTCATTTGGTATTAACAACTGACCTAATCCCCTCCTTAACGAATAATTTTAAATATGATAATATTGTTTTTATTGTCTTCATCTTACTTTTACCCACACGCTTAGAAGACCTTAATATCATAGGAACTTCCTTAACCTGAACTCCTAATCTCTGAAGCTTTAACAATATATCTACCGCGCATAAAAACCCGTTTTCCTCTATGAACTTACTTCCATAGACAGTATAAGCTTTCGATAATATCCCTGAACGATAACACCTGTAAAACGAGCTAAAAGTGTTTATCTTTTTATCTCTAGATAACATCCTAACTATAATATTGGCACCATAGCTTAATATTTTTCTACATAGCGTAGCGCCCTCTACCGTTCCCTCCTTCGCATAGCAGGAAGCGAGAACAATCTCTGTACCCGCATCCATCTCCGCTATCATTTTGTCCAATATACCTATATCACTCGTATTATCCGCTTCCATAGTTATTATAATATCGTCTTCCCCCGTATTCTTGAGCGCCTGTCTAAAGCCACTGTCAAAAGCGGCTCCAGGCCCCATATTAACGGGATTTGAAACTACTTCCAGGGGAAAGGTTCCTTTCATCCCATTTGCAATAGACACAGTGGAATCCGTTGAGCCGTCATCGGCAAGAATTATCTTGCAAGACCATTTTTTGCTCTCAACGTATGTGAACACGTTTCGGAGTAATGACTTTATGTTTTTCTCCTCATTGTATACGGGTATAACGAAAATCATCATTTTGTTACACTCCTTTGCCAATCTATCGTCAATGGTAATCCTTGTTCCAATTGTACACATGCTTTAAATCCAAGCATTTTCTCTGATTTGTTTATATCAGGTATCCTACGCACAACATCTTCATATCCTTTTGAGATTTTATCGTAAGGAAGACATTTGATCTTTGGTTTGGTTCCTCTCACCATACCCCAAGTCATAACCGCAAGATCTTTAATACTTATTTCACGATTATTCCCTATATTCAGAATTTCTCCGGTTGATACTCTTTTTTCCATTGCTAGCTGCACTCCTTTAGTCATATCATCTATATATGTAAAAGAACGTGTTTGAGTACCATCACCATGAAGCGTGATCGCTTTATTCTTGAGCGCACAATCGATAAAAACTGATTGAGGGCCTCCCCACCATGTAGTGTTCTGATTGCGTCCATATCCACCAAAAAATCTGAGCACTGTCATTTTAGTACCATATTTTTCCTGATACGCAAAACAAAGATGTTCATCAAACATCTTTGAAGAAG
>JAGLIU010000156.1 GCA_023142805.1 Candidatus Omnitrophota bacterium
ACTTTCATATTCAAGTTCTAAAAAACTTATACCAGATTCTTCGACTTTTTTGTTTTACTAAAGCTTCGCGGAAGTCGGCAGAAAATCGGGAGATTCCCGCGTTTCCTCGGACATTGCGTCGCTCGGTCGGAAGGAGGATACATTGAAAGTGCTCACAATATGTCGCATTATCAATAACAGAGTAAAACTTTACGCTGTTTGTGAATTTGTTTCGATTATTTGTTTCCCTCAATCGTTCGACGACCTGTCTTCATCACGCGTAGGTGGTCTTTTTGTTTGTTCCCGAATTTTTATCGAAATTATTTAAAAATTTGCTCTTGTAAAAGACGTTCTTATCAGGTATATTTACAACTTATATTATTTTATTTTTTAGAACAGTAAATATAACAAAGAGAGAGAGGGTTGATGTAGGTATGAGGAATAAAGGTTTCAAGATTAGCGCGGTTTTAATGATAAGTATGTTGTTTTTCGCGGGTAGTGTATGTGGGCAGACGTTTTATAATTTACAAAATTGTTTAAATAACTGGGAAACGCCTAAATGGGCTGAATATAAAAGTGATTATATTTCTCCGGTGTTAGCAGTGGATGAGAATTTTACAGAAACGGGAATATCCAGTTTGAAACTGGATCTTTCTTTTTCGGGGGAAGAATGGAACGCGGGGATAGTTGAAACTAACGGCGTTTTTGATCTGACCTTACATACAGCTATGAAATTTGATGTCTATTTGCCTGAAAACGCTCCTAAAAAAGGTATATTAGTAAGAGCTGTAATTACCGTGGGGGAAGAAAATGAGTGGATAGAAATGATTTCCCCTGTCGGGATAAGAGCCGGCAAACGGACTACGGTATACGCGAATCTTAGAAAAGGTAATCGTGACTGGAAATCTTCCAAAGGGAGGATACGGATGTCAGATATGGTTAAGTCAGGGATAAAGAAGATAGCCATAAGAGTTGAATCGAATTCTGTTGGATATGTCGGTCCGATCTATATAGATAATATTACTTTGAAAAAGTAGCAGCATCTTTTTTGATCCAAGGAGAAGATAAGTCTAGTGTGGGAAGAACGCGGAAGGCGGAACCCGGAGGCTCAACAGTTCATTTTATGGCGGGTATAGCGGCTTTGGCGGGACTTTTTTTCGGATACGATACGGGTGTTATTTCAGGGGCTATACTTTTTATCAAAGATCAATACGCGCTTTTCTCGGGATTAGAAGAGATCGTGGTTAGTGTCGTGCTTGTAGGTGTCGGTTCGTTTACGGCTCCTTTGTATATATCCGAGGTATCACCTGCCAATGTACGCGGAGCGTTAGTCTCTTTCAACCAATTAGCCATAACATGTGGCATAGTATTTTCATATATTATTGATTATAGTCTATCGGGGCATCAAGGTTGGCGTTGGATGTTCGCGGCGGGTATAATTCCGGCGATCGTGTAGGTAGACGTTTGCCGCTTTTTACAGGTCTTGCGGGATGGTGATATCTCTGGGTGTTTTGGGTTTCGCGTTCAGTTTTGCTACGCTTTCGGGTATACTTAAATGAATAGCCGTTGTCAGTCGCGTGCTTTATGCCGCTTCATTCGCGATAAGTCTGGAGGAGATAGAGGAGATAGAGGAACACTGGCATGAGGGGAAAGTTTCGAGAGAACTTTAATTTTCCGCGGGAACTTTTACAGAGACAAAGCAGCCTTGTTTCTGTAATTAATTTGTAAGCATTTTATTTTAAAAAGGTTGTATATGCCGTTTGGTTTGAGAGTATAAATGACAAGAGAACCAAAAAACTACTCATATTGGAAATCAGTTCTGGAAGATAAAGAATTAACGCGGGATTTTATGGCTAGAGGTAATGATCGTCAGAAGAAAGAGATGAAGAGAGCCTATAAATATTGGACGTATCAAACTGAGCAAGGTCAAAAAGATCTGTTCGATGAGGATGGTGTATAAAATGAGAAAGCGTATTTTCAAGTTATTGTGTATCGGAGTTTTTTGTTTTATTCCAGCTTTTAGCGTTTTAGCGCGGACCGTGGCTGAAGAATATGAAATATCCGCTGAAGCTCCGACCGAAGAATCCGAACTTTGGAATCAGGATATGGATCAGAAAATAGATACTACGATAAGGGTTTTAAACGCTATAAAAGAAGAAGTAAAAGATTATAATGAAAAAAATTCTCCCCGGATCGGAGTTGTTCAAACTCAGGGTACGGTAAAACAGAAAGCGGGAGCGGCCGGTAAGAATGTAAATGCTTTGATCAAAGCGTGGAGAAACTTAAGAACGGCGGTTGATCCCGCGGCGGAAGATGATATTGATGAAGAGGCTATTAAAGCTAACTTAAAAAGCAAATTGAGTACGGCGATAGACGTAATGTCACAGATAAAAGAAGGATTAAACGAAGAAGAATAGGAAAACAGGGGTTGGGGTTTCACCTTTTCCGGTTTTTGTAAAATGTTAAGCCTCGGCTCCTCTTTTATGATATACTTTTTTCATGTGTAAAATAGCGCGGGATAAAGAAACCGGTATAAAGTATAGGTTCTGGGAGGCGGTTTTTCCGGATGCGGTATGTCTTTTTGTTCATGGATTAGGCGCGCATGCCGGTAGATGGAAGTTTATCGGTGAGTTTTTGAAAAACAATAATGTTTCTTCCTACGCGTTAGAGCTTAAAGGTTTCGGGGAAGATACGGGACTTAAAGGGCACATAGATTCCTTCGACCTCTATTTTGAGGATGTTCACAAACTCTACGACACGATCAGATTAAAATATCCGCGTAAAAAAGTATTCCTTATAGGTGAAAGTATGGGAGCTATCATTTCTTTGATGTTCACGATACTTAACCCCGATCTTTTTAACGGTCTTGTGTGCGTATCGCCTGCTTTTGTTAGCCGTGTGAAATTCAGTTTAGGGGAATACCTGGATATATTTTCAAGTTATTTATATCGGCCCAGAAAACAGTTCAAAATGCCTTTTACATCCGAGATGTGTACGAGAGACAAGGTCTATCAAGAGGAAATGAACGAGGACAAAAGAGAGCACAGGATGGCAACCTCAAAACTTCTTGTGCAAACGGTTATCGCGCAGATAAAAGTCATGATGATGAAAGGTCGTATTGAGATACCCGTATTGTTTCTTCTTGCCGGTCAGGATAAACTCGTTGATTCCGCGGTGAGTGAAAAGGTCTTCGAAGGTCTTAAAACAAAAGATAAGAAAATTGATGTGTATCCGGAGATGTATCACGCGTTATCGATAGAACTGGATAAAGAACGTGTGTTTGATGACATACTTGTATGGATCAAGGAGAGGTTATAGGCTATGGTTGAGTATATATTGTCCATAGATCAGGGGACGACAGGTTCAAAGGTTGTCGTTTACGACAAAAGAGGTGTGAATGTAGCCAGCGCGTATCAGGAAATACCCCAATATTTCCCTAAACCGGGCTGGGTAGAACATGATCCTGAAGAGATATGGGAAAGTGTCAATAGTTCTATTCAGAAAGTACTCAAGAAAGTTTCCGCGGAAGCAATTAAAGCTATCGGGATAACGAATCAGCGGGAGACAACCGTAATATGGGACGCGGAAACAGGCAGGCCCATATGTAACGCGATAGTTTGGCAATGTCGAAGAACTTCCGGAATGTGCGATCAGCTTAAAAAGAAAAAAGGTGAAGTCGCTTTTTTCAAAAAAAAGACGGGCCTGCCGATAGACGCGTATTTTTCGGCTACAAAGATCGCGTGGATATTGAAAAATATACCTGGTGCCGCGCGAAAAGCGAGAAAAGGCAAACTTAGGTTCGGGACTACTGATACGTGGATATTATGGAAACTTACCGGAGGAAAGAGCCATGCTACGGATTATACCAATGCCTCGCGAACGATGCTTTTTAATATAGATACTCTTAAGTGGGATAAAGCGATATTAAAAAAATTCAGTATTCCTGAAGAGATATTACCCGAAGTTAAAGCTTCATCAAGCATTTTCGGGAAAACCGTCAAAACAGGGAAGCTTTCCGCCGGAGTGTTTATATCGGGTATAGCCGGAGATCAGCAGGCCGCGCTTTTCGGGCAGGGGTGTTTTACCCGGGGTGGAATGAAAAACACTTATGGGACGGGTTGTTTTGTATTGATGAATGCCGGAAAGAAAAGACCGGATTCAAAGCACGGGCTTATAGTGACTTTAGGGTGCGGGCATAAAGGGGAACCGGTATATGTGCTTGAAGGGTC
>JAGLIU010000157.1 GCA_023142805.1 Candidatus Omnitrophota bacterium
CCCATAAAAATAAAAGTACCTACGGGTCGATTCGGATCTTTAATACCCGCGCGCGATCTTCGCACCGCGTGAGCGATCGCGGTTATAGCTTCGTCCTGACCGACAACCTGCCCTTTAAGAGTCTGTTCAAGTTTAAGATATTTTTCAGATTCTTTCTGTTCAACCTTAACTAAGGGTATCCCGGTCCAATCCGATACTATAGACGCGATATCTTCCGCTGTTACAACTACTTCTTTTCGGCTCTGTCCGAATCTCCATTCTTTTAATTTGTTTTCCACGTCATTCTTGACAGTTTTTTCCTGATCCCTAAAACGTGCCGCTTTCTCAAAATCCTGATTCTTAACAGCTTCTTCTTTTTCTATCCTTATTTTTTCGATCTTTTTTTCTTCATCTTTTAATTCACTGGGAATGATCATAGTCGCTAATTTAGACTTTGAACCTGCCTCATCTATCAGGTCTATGGCTTTATCAGGAAGAAACCTGCTGCTTATATACCTATCGGATAACTTCGCGGCTGCATCCAGAGCTTCATCCAAATATCTGATCTTATGATGTGCCTCGTATTTGTCTCTCAACCCTTTGAGTATGGCAATGGTTTCCTCAACACTGGGAGGATCAACTGTCACGGGCTGAAACCGCCTTTCCAGAGCCGGATCTTTTTCTATATTTTTACGGTATTCATCTAATGTCGTCGCGCCTATACACTGAATATCTCCCCTCTGGAGAGAAGGTTTCATCATATTAGACGCGTCTATAGCGCCCTCAGCTCCTCCGGCACCCACCAACGTATGTATTTCGTCTATAAAAACTATAACCTCCGGGGTATCCTTGATCTCTTTCATTACAGCCTTTATCCTCTCCTCAAACTGTCCCCTGTATTTTGTTCCCGCTATCATCATGGCAAGATCCAGTATGATCAGCCTTCTGTTCTTAAGCATCTCCGGTACATCCCCTGAGACCACTTTTAAGGCCAGTCCCTCCACGATAGCTGTTTTTCCCACACCGGCTTCTCCTATCAAAACCGGATTATTTTTCTTTCGTCGGCTTAATATCTGTATCACACGCTGTATCTCTTTTCCCCTGCCTATAACGGGATCCAGTTCATCCCCACGCGCCATTTCCGTTAAATCCCGTCCGAACGAATCTAATGCCGGAGTTTTTGTTTTCTTTTTGCGTTTACCTTCAACTACACCGGAAGAATATCCCGGAACACTTGAACCTAAAAGATTCAGCACTTCTTCCCGCACGATCTTGAGATCAAGCCCCATATTAACAAGAACCTGACTCGCGACACCATCTCCTTCCCGAATAAGCCCCAAAAGCAGATGCTCCGTACCAATATAGTTATGCCCCAGGCTACGCGCCTCATCCATAGCAAGTTCTATAACCTTTTTTGCTCTTGGAGTAAACGGTATATCCCCTTCATTTACTTTATCCGGTCCCGGCTGGACAAGTTTCTCGATCTCAATACGAATATTCTCGGTCTCCAGCCCCAGACTGGTAAGAACGGCCGCGGCAACACCTTCACCTTCTTTGATCAGTCCCAACAATACATGCTCCGTACCAATATACTCATGATTGAATCTTTTAGCTTCTTCTTTCGCCAAAAGAATAACTTTTCTGGCTCTTTCTGTAAATCTGTTAAATGCTGGCATTTCTTCCTCCTGAATTTGCGTTTATAGTGTTCGTAGTGTTTGTAAAGAGATCAATATCACCCCACATACTACATACCACATACTTAACACCGCCTTTTGACTCCCTAACTCCCTAACTCTCTGACTCTCTGACTCCCTGACTCTTTGACTCTATAACTCTTTAATTCTTCGCCTCTCTTCATTCTTCTCCCAATTTCTTGCGTACAAGATCCGCACGTTTAATATCCCGTTCAAAAGGCGCGATTTTTTTACTGTTTATTTTCTGAAGATGCGCGGGTTGAGTAACAAGCAGGATCTCGTTTATAAGATCCGTCTCTATTCCTTCCAATAGCCCCAGATCCGAACCCAAACGTATATCAGATAAAAGCTTTATCGTTTCACTGGATGTAATGATCCTGGCGCTCTTTAAAGTACCGAAAGAACGGTGTATCCTATCGTTTATTTCACGTTTGCGTTTCGCTACAAGATTGTTCCTTGTTTCCTCTTCTCTGGCAATGATCTTGGCTATTATTCTTTCCAGATTGTCCAATATATCCATCTCGGAATGCCCCAGTGCCACCTGATTTGATATCTGAAAAAAATTTCCCAGAGCTTCAGTCCCTTCACCATAAAATCCACGCATAGTCAGACCAAGTTTAGATATTGCCTGAAAAACTTTATCTATTTGCTCTGTCATAACCAATGCCGATAAATGAAGCATTACAGAGGCTCTCAAACCCGTCCCGGTATTTGTAGGACAGCTTGTCAAATACCCGAATATATTGGAATAATCGAACGGAAGATATTGCCCCACCTCCGTATCTATCCCGTCTATGACACTCCAGGTTCCCATTATATTAAACCCGGACTGCATAACCTGAAACCTGATGTGGTCTTCCTCATTGATCATCACACTAAGAATTTCTTTTTCTTCAATAACCAACCCCTTGCTGTCTATATCCATCGCGTGTTCTTTACTCATCAAATGACGTTCAATCAAAAACGCTCGATCCAGTTCTGAAATATCTTTAATTTTAAGAAAAAGCGCGTTTTTGAAAAATTTACTTTTTTTGATCCCCTGCATGACCTCATTCAGGGTTTCTTCCCTCTGATCTCTGTCGGCACGATTAAAATAAAGATGCTTCTTTAAATTCCTCGCCAAACGTACACGTGTCGATATCGCTATATTCGACTTGGGACCTTCTCTGTTAAGCCATTCACTCTTTTTATTCAACAGATCATTGATCTTCATTCGGCACCTGCCTCATTCTCCATCTCTTTTTCCAGATCTTTTATCCTGTCCCTCAATATAGCGGCTTTTTCAAACTCTTCTTTTTTTATCAATTCGTTTAATTCTGACCTTATCTTTTGCATATCTTTTTGTTCCTCAACTATTTTTTTACCGGCAAACGGCATTTTTCCCACATGTCTGTCGGCTCCATGAATTTTTCTTAACAGTTCGCTCAAGTTCCGCTGGAATATATCATAACATTTCCCGCATCCTAGTTTACCATTTTTCTGAAAATCATAATACGTCATCAAACAAACAGGACACTGGACGGTAACAGATGGATCAACCCCGTCTTCACTCATCGCGGGCCCCAGATCCATAAGTCCCGCCAATAGATCCGTTAACCCAAAATGAGACTGCATTTCCTCGCTCTTGATCTTCGCGCACTCTTCACAAAGATGAAGTTTGGTAACCTTATCATTAATAACTTCGGTTAAATGCACCGAAGCTTGATTGTTCCCACACATATCACACTTCATATTTACCGCTCCTTGTAAAGATTTAAGAACTTATTAATATTCTACCCCATCAGCACCCGCAAGTTCTCTAAAATCCGCCAACAATTGTTTTGTAATTTTACCGGGGGTACCTTCACCTATTTTTCTACCGTCTATATCAACAACCGGTATAATTTCAGCCGCGGTACCCGTAAGAAAACACTCATCGGCATTACACACATCTTCGGGCATCATATTTTTGTACAGGGTTTTGATCCCTCTTTTTTTAGCGAGTTCAATAACAGCTTTTTGCGTTATTCCTTCCAAAGATCCAACTTCATATGGTGGAGTACAAAGTTCACCGTTTTTGATCACGAAAATATTATCACCCGTACACTCAACAACCTCTCCGTTTATAGAAAGCATTAAAGCTTCTTCAACCCCGGCATCTATCGCGTCTATCTTACCGAGTATGTTGTTCAAATAGTTCAACGATTTTATTTTCGGATTTAATGTCCTCGGATGATTCCTTCTGGTCTTAGAAATAACGATCGGAAGACCGTTTTCATAAAATTCGTTAGGATACAATTTAATCTTATCCGTAATGATAAAAACGGTTGCCTTTTTACATTTTCGAGGATCTAGCCCCAAATCCCCCACACCTCTTGTTACAACAACGCGAATATACGCGTCCTTCAGATCATTTATCTTTAACGTCTCAATGATCTTCCCCTGAAACGTTTCTTTATCCATAGGAATTTCGAGCCTTATCGCTTCGGCACTTTCATATAGTCTATCCAGATGCTGTTTTAAACGAAATACCACTTTGCCATACGCCCTTATACCTTCAAAAACGCCATCGCCATAAAGAAGCCCATGATCAAGAATTGACACTGTAGCGTTTTCTTCATCAATAAATTCCCCGTTCAAAAAAACTTTAAGCCCCATATGTCTCCTTATCATTTTACGCGATCACAAAATCGCGATCTTGTATATTTATTTTCTTTTTTATTTTCCCGTCTCTCATAAAATATTCTGTGTGAAAAAAATCTTTATCAACTCCCTGATGCGAAACCAAAACAACACTCATTTCGTTTTCATCGCTTATTTTTTTTATAAGCCCGTAGATCTCCTCTGCCAGTTTAGAATCCAAATTTCCCGTAGGTTCGTCACAAAAAAGAACACCCGGCGAATTTATCAACGCTCTGGAAATAGACACTCTTTGAGTTTCTCCTCCTGAAAGTTCATATACTTTATGTCGCATACGTTTTTCCATACCAATAGATCTCAAAAGATCACTCGCTCTCTTTTTTATGCCGGAAGTCTTTCCCCAGCCTTTCATCATCGCGGGAAGCATTACATTTTCCAGAACATTAAGTTCCGGAAGAAGATAATAAAATTGAAAAATAAATCCAAAACTATTATTTCTCAATCTCGCTCTTTTTTTGTCATTTAACCCATATACACCTTTATCGCGAAACATAACCTCTCCGGAGGTAGGCACGGTCAACCCTCCCAACACATGAAGAAGCGTAGATTTTCCGGCCCCGGAAGGACCGTGAATATACACACGTTCTCCCTTTTGGATCGTCATATCGACATTTTTTACCGCGTTTACTTCGCTTGAACCCGTTAAAAATGTTTTACTTAAATTTTGTGTACTTAACATATTTTATGCTTATTTGTATTTGTTGCGTTCTTGACGTCTATAATTTTATAAGCGTTAAAAACACTATTCATACCTTATCGCTACCACAGGATCCATTTTAGCCGCTTTTCTAGCCGGATATACCGCGGAAATAAATATCAGCGTACTGGCAACGGCTATTATCCAAACAATATCCGGTACGTTTATCTCAACGGGTATTTCCGTAAAGTAATACACATCACTTGGAAAAAGCGTAAATCCGGTAATTTGTTCAATAAAATTCGAGATAATATTTATCTTCTTCGCGACCAATATTCCCAAAGATCCACCTAAGAGAACTCCCATCACTCCTATGATCATACCCTCGAATAAAAAGATCAGGCTGATCCCCCTGGAATTAGCTCCAAGTGCTTTCAGAATACCAACATCTTTTGTTTTCTCCATCACAAGCATGATCAATGATCCCGCGATATTAAAACAGGCGATCATTATTATAAGCGTCAAGACAATGAACATCATCTTCTTTTCCATAGCAAGTGCCGCTACAAGATTCTTATCAAGATCCATCCAGCTTCTGACGATGTACGGATACTTTAACATCGACTGAAGTTTCTTCTTTACGGCATCCGCGTTCATTTCATCTTTAACTCTAAGCCCTATACCGGTAACCGCGCCTTTGGTTCTGAAAATTTTGTGCGCGGTATTCAAGCTTATAATAGCTATATTGGAATCATAATCATACCGTCCGGAATTAAAAGTACCTACGATCTTCAATTTTATCTTTTGCATATCCAGTTTGGAATACGGGATCATTATCTCAATAGTATCCCCAACAAGAAGATTTTCGGATTTTAAAAGCTCTCCTCCCATAATAATGGTCTCATCATTAAGCCCATCTTTCTCTCCTCCAATGTACTGTATAACTTGAGTAACTTCAGATTCTTTTTCGGGATCTATGCCCTTTAGAAGAACTCCTGTAACAGAAGCTCCATTTTTTAAAATGGCCTGGCCCGTAACAAATCCTGCCGCGTTAAGAACTTCCGGAATGGCTTCCAGTTGTGCCGCAAGCTCCTCAGAATCTGATATGCCTCCTTCAGCGTATACTATAGTGTGAGCATAAGTACCGATGATCTTCTCCCTGATCTCGGAATCAAACCCGTTCATAATAGAAAGCACAACGATCAAAGACGCTATCCCTAAAGCGATACCCATTACGGATACAGACCCCGCCAGAGATATCATCCTCTCTTTTCGTCCTGAAAAAAAATATCTAATGCTTATAAATAATGGCCACATAATAGCAATAATAACAATTCCGGGAACTGTTCCGAGCGAAGCGCGTGAACTGTCCCTTGTTTTTTTCTATTCCTGTCTCATGTGAGGAAAAAATATAACCTCACGTATGTTTGCTGAATCGGTAAACAGCATCGCCAACCGGTCAATACCTATACCCAATCCTCCCGCCGGAGGCATACCATATTCAAGTGCCCGAATGAAATCCTCATCCATCATAGCATCAGGATCAGCTTTTACCTGATTTTCAAACCGCTCCCTCTGATCCACAGGATCATTAAGCTCTGAATACGCGTTCGCTATTTCCATACCCCCCATGTAAAGTTCGAATCTATCAACCAATCCCGGGTTATCTTTTTTAGATTTAGCTAACGGGCTTAATTCCTTGAACATATCCACAACAAAAACCGGGTGATTCTCCGCTTGAGGTTCCACCATCTCGCCCACAATATTTATGATCTGGGTCTTACTTACTTTCTCACCTTCTATTTCAATACCTTTAGCCTTAAGTTTTTTAACCCAATCTTCAAGAGGATCTTGAACTCTTATACCAAAATTTGTATCCATAAGATCCGCGAAAGAAACTTTCTTCCAAACAGTTAGATCTATCTCTTTTCCTTGAAAATTTATTTTTTCGGCACCAAGAATATCTTTAGCCGCGGTACGAATAATATCCTCCGTAAGCTTCATCATACCGTCACAATCGGAATACGCCTGATACGCTTCCAACATAGTAAATTCAGGATTATGCCTGACAGAGATCCCTTCATTCCTGAAAGATCTATTTATTTCAAATACTTTTTCAAATCCGCCCACAAGAAGTTTTTTAAGATAAAGTTCCGGCGCTACTCTCAAATAAAGAGGCATATCAAGCGCTTCATGACGCGTTTTAAAAGGTTTTCCCGCGGCACCCCCCGAGACAGGATGCATCATAGGTGTTTCAACTTCAAAAAAACCCTTCTTATCCAAATTATCCCGGATATGTCTGATAAGTTTTATTCGTGTTTTGAATTTTTCTTTAGCGTCATCGTTCACTATCAAATCCACATATCTCTGACGATACCTTGTTTCTACATCTTTCAACCCATGCCATTTTTCCGGCAACGGAAGCAGGGATTTTGATACAACTTTAAAATCGCTTACCTTGATAGTATCCTCTCCTGTCCGTGTCTTAAAAAGCTCCCCTGAAACACCGATAATATCGCCTATATCCAATTTTTTAAAAAGCTCAAACGCGTCATCTCCTATAACATCTTTGCGGAAATATGCCTGCATTCTTCCTGAGAAATCTTTTATATCAACAAACGCGCTTTTGCCATGCTCTCGCCTGGCCATTATCCGACCCGCTATCTTCGCGGCTTTCCCTTCCGAATAATTTTCCTTCAAAGAACCAATATCTTCCGCGTCAGGAAATTCTTCCAGGAAAGGATCTATACCCATAGTCTTGATCATTTCCAGATTCTTATACCTCTGTTCAATTATCTCGTTCTTTTCTTCAACCGTCTTGCCCGGTTCTTCCTTAACGTCATTTTTCTCTTTCATTTACTGTTATCCTTTCACATGCGTATAACAACACAACTACGACACAAATTCCCCCGCGCACCGACCGTTAGTTATATATAGAATTAATATTCATATGATTATATAAGTTATAATACGAAGTGTCAATGCAATAAAACCATAATTGGATCAGGGACTCAAGGGCAGAGGCTAAAAATCGGAGGTTAGAGGCTACAGGGGCCACGTTTTGATAGAGGAATATAGTACTATCACCTTAAATGTTACATTTTCTTGCCAGGCATAAAAATGTAACATCTGGGAGATTTCTGCACTTCCTCGAACA
>JAGLIU010000158.1 GCA_023142805.1 Candidatus Omnitrophota bacterium
CTAAGGGATAGAAAGGATGAGTAGCTGGGGGTTAAACCCCAGCTACTACCTCTTGACTGAGACGAGTTGTTATCCGCGGTTTGTAGTTTGCTATGAGACCATCCTCTATTAATTATAAGAAACTTATGTTATTATGATACTCATAATGACTAATAAAAAGCTTATAAGATCAACGGGAGTAATTAGTTCGGCGACTATTTTAAGTCGTATACTTGGATTTGCGCGTGATGTTCTTATAGCGGGCAGGTTTGGTACGGGTATTTATGCTGACGCGTTTTGGGTGGCTTTTCGGCTGCCGAATACCTTACGCGATATGGTGGGGGAAGGGGCTACAGATGCCGCTATAGTTCCAATTTTGACAGAGTATCGTCATGCACGCACTCAGAAAGAGTATTGGGATGTCGCGAGAGTAATGCTAAATCTTATGTTAACCGTGCTTATTACATTATCTGTGTTGGGTGTTGTTTTTGCCCCGATCCTTGTGAGAGTGATAGCGCCCGGGTTTTTAAATGATCCTGAAAAATTTAATATAACGGTTCTTTTAACACGCATGATGTTTCCTTATATTTTGCTTATCGGAATGGTAGCTTACAGTAAAGGTGTGCTGAATTCGTTTCATTATTTTTTAACACCGGCGCTTGCTCCTGTTATCTTGAATACAACCATGATCTTGGCGCTTATATTTTTATGTCCGATCATAGGGATCAAAGGGGTTATAATCGGGGTTCTTGTCGGGGGGGTGTTTCAAGTCCTGATACAGATCAGACCGCTTCAGGGACGAGGATTAAGACTCTCGCGTGATTTTAAATTAGCGCATCCTATCGCTAAAAGGATCGGGAAATTGCTTTTACCCAGAGCCGTAGGCGCGGGTGTTTATCAATTAAGCGTTCTTGTAGATACGATACTGGCTTCACTTTCAAAAATAGTAGGTGCCGGAGGAGTATCCGCGCTTCAGTATTCCAGCAGACTTGTTCAGCTGCCGGTGGCGGTTTTCGGGATATCTCTTGTTACCGCGGCTCTTCCAAAAATGAGCAAAGAAGCCGCCGCTAAAGATATAGGCGCGCTTAGAAATACTATTAATTTTTCTCTACGCGCTATTTTTACTGTAATGATCCCGGCGGCAGCGGGACTTATAATACTCGCGCGGCCCATTGTAAGCATATTGTTCCAACGTGGAGAATTTACGGCGTATTCAACGGATATAACTTCATCCGCGTTGTTTTTCTATTCTTTTGGTCTTGTTGCTTACGCGGGGATAAAAATATTGGTGAGCGGTTACTATTCTATGGGGGATACGCGAACTCCGGTTAAAACCGCCGCAATATCTTTAGCGATCAATGTTGTGCTTAACCTTATTTTAATGGGGCCGCTTAAAGTGGGGGGTCTCGCGTTAGCTACATCTATAGCGGCATCGATAAATTTTCTTATATTGTATGTTTTGCTTGTCAAGCGAATAGGAGATATAGGAACTTTTAAGATATTTATAACTTTTCTTAAAGTATGTGCCGCGACGATAGTTATGGTAATATTTACCGTTTTTTCGGATAAAATATTTTTGACGCGTCAATTACCGTTTTTTATTTTAGTGGGAAGATTATTGATGGTTGTAGTCGGGAGTGGTGTTGTATACACTATCTCAGCATATATAACGAGGGTTGAGAATGTCCATAAGTTATGGAAATTATTGTGGGACGGACGGAAAAAGAAAGATGAAGGATAAACGTAAAAAAATAGTAATGAAAGTTAAAGAGTTGCCCCATACCCCGGGTGTTTATAAATTTTTGAATAAACAAAAAGAAATAATTTATATCGGGAAAGCAATAGATCTAAAAAAACGAGTAGGATCTTATTTTCAAAGAAGCAGAGTAAGAGATAATCGTCTTGAACGTTTAGTCAGTGAAGTGAAAGATGTTGAGTTTGTGTCCGCTTCCTCCGAAGCGGAAGCCCTTATATATGAGGCGGGGCTTATAAAGGATCATTCTCCGAAATATAATATTGAGCTCAAGGATGATAAATCTTATCCGTTTTTAAAACTTATGATCAAAGAAAAATATCCCAGGATCATGATCACCCGTAGAAGGATAAATGACGGATCAATATATTATGGGCCGTATGTTAATACGAAGTTACTTAGGGAAGCGGTTTCTTTTATGAAGAAGGTTTTTCCTTTGAGGACTTGTGGAAAAATGAAAAAGAAAGTTTGTTTAGAATATCATCTCGGGCAATGTACCGGGCCTTGTGAAGAAAAAACATCCGAAAAGGAATATGCTCTTGTCGTAAAACATTTGAAAAAATTTCTTGAAGGCAAAAAAGATGATCTTATTCGTGATCTACAGAATAAAATGAAGACAGCGTCAAAAAAACGTGCCTATGAGAAAGCTATCTTCATAAAAAAACAGATTGAAGCGCTTACCGTGGTACAACAGTTTCATAATAGGTCGCGACATCCTATGTATGGAGAACTGGATGAATTAAAGAACACATTGGATCTTCCTGATCTGCCGGTAGATATAGAGTGTTTTGATATATCGAACATAAGCGGCAGTCAGCCGGTAGGTTCTATGGTAAAATTTGTTGCCGGTCAGCCAAGCAGAGCGTCTTATCGTAAATTCAAAATAAAAAAAGCGGCAACCCGCGATGATTATTCTATGATGTGTGAGGTGGTAAGAAGGAGATATTCAAAACTTATATCGGAAGGGGGGAGTTTGCCTGACTTTATTCTGATAGACGGAGGGAGAGGGCATCTTGCCGTTGTTTCAAGAGAGTTAAAAAATATAGGTCTAGGGACTATTCCCGTCGCGAGTATCGCCAAAGAATATAATCATTTGTACACAACATCGCGAAGTCAGCCAATAAGGCTTTCTCCCGGATCTCGATCACTTTTTCTCATACAGCGTATAAGGGATGAGGCTCACAGGTTTGCTATAACATTTCACAGAAAACTACGGCGAGGAAAGAAATTTGTTACAACGTTAAGAGAAATAAATGGAATAGGTCCGGTAAAAGAGAGGTTGCTTCTCGAAAAAATAGGAAGTATAGATAAAATAAGCAAATTGTCGGTTGAAGATCTTATCAGAATAGGGATAAATAAAAAAACAGCCGGGGTAGTAGCAGGATACTTTAAAAATAGCGTCTAGTTTTTATCTTTCGTATTGTTATTACTGATGTTGTTAGGCTGAGGAGGCTTTAGCCTGAAAGAGTGTAAACGTGGCTCGCAATCATACAAATTCTTGACCCAGGCCCCTAAACCCGGGTATAATGCCGTCAACGGAGGATAATATATGATAGAAGAACTAAAAGAAATGGCAAAAACATTAGACGCGAAATTTGATGAACTTCGGGGGTATCTTTGACCTTGCTGAGAAAACCGCGACGATGCACGCGATAGAAAAAGAGTTGAATGATCCGGAGATATGGAGAAATCAAGCTAAGGCTGATGCCCTTTCCCGCGAACTTAAGAACATAAAGTCTGTAGTGCTTCCGTATACGGATCTGAAAGAAAGGCAAGACGCTCTTAAAGAACTTTCAGTGATAGTGGAAGATGAAGATATCGCTTCTATTTCTAGTTTGAAAATAGAAGCCGAGGAGATCCGGGAAATAATAGACAAATTGGAATTTAAGTGTTTATTAGGAGGAGAAACAGATAAGTTTGATGCTATTGTGAGTATTAATGCCGGTGCCGGTGGAACGGAATCTTGTGATTGGGCTTCAATGCTTTTCAGGATGTATACAAGGTGGGCGGAAGAACATAAGTATTCGGTAAATGTTATAGACCATTTGCCGGGGGAAGAAGCCGGGATAAAAAGTACGGTGTTCATTATAAGGGGTAATTTAGCGCATGGATATTTAAAGGCGGAACGAGGGGTTCATCGATTAGTCAGGATATCGCCTTTTGATTCGAATAAAAGACGTCATACCTCATTTGCCTCTATAGATGTTTTGCCTGATATTGATAAAGAAATAGATGTGGAAATAAATGAAAATGATCTAAGGATAGATACATATCGTTCTTCGGGTGCCGGAGGGCAGCATGTGAACGTAACGGATTCAGCGGTTAGAATAACCCATTTGCCCAGTGGGATAGTGGCGCAATGTCAAAAAGAGAGATCGCAGCATAAAAATAAATCTACCGCTATGAAACTTTTAAAGGCGCGTTTGTACGAAAAAAAACAGCGCGAACAGGAAGAAGTTTCAATGCGCGCGAATGGAGACAAAAAAAAGATAGAATGGGGTAGTCAGATACGTTCGTATGTTTTACATCCGTATAAAATGGTAAAAGATCATAGAACAAACACACAAACTTCTAACGCGGAGAAGGTTCTGGATGGAGATCTGGACTGTTTTATTGAGGCATATTTAAAGATGATGGCGAATAGTTAACTAAATTGTTGAGGATTCAAGTTTATAATCAAGGAGCAAAAGAATGATCTCTTTTATAAGTAAATTTATTAAGAATATGTTCGGCACGCAAAATGAACGTGAATTGCGTAAGATAGAAGAGTTAGTGAGGGAGACCAACGAAGAAGGAAAGGAATTGTCTTCTTTTTCTGATGAAGAAATAAAAGAAGAAGCGCGACGTTTGAAAGAAGAAATTACCTTGGTAAGCGATCAGGCTGAGACCGAGGCTCAGAAGTTAAGAGAAAGTATCACTTTGGCGACTTCGGATCAGGAACGAGGTAAACTTAAGAAAAAATTAAAAGATATTAAAAATAACGCGGTTGATAATAAACTGACGCGTGTTTTTGCTGTAGTTAGAGAGGCGTCAAAGAGAACGATAGGGCTAAGACATTTTGACGTACAGCTTTTAGGCGGGATAGTTCTTCATCAGGGGAAGATCGCCGAGATGACCACAGGTGAAGGTAAAACACTTGTAGCGACTTTACCGGCTTGTCTGAACGCGTTTAGCGGTAGAAGTGTGCATGTCGTTACAGTAAACGATTATCTGGCAAAACGTGACTCTGAGTGGATGGGGCCGGTGTACAGGTTTTTAGGGTTGACCGTAGGGGTTATTCAGAACGATATGCGTCCCGAAGAAAGAAAAGCGGTTTATGACTGTGATCTGGTTTATGGCACCAATAATGAGTTTGGATTTGATTATCTCAGGGATAATATGGTGTCGGAGTCCGCGGATATAGTCCAATCGCGTCCTAATTTTGCTATAGTAGACGAAGTTGACAGTATATTGATAGATGAGGCAAGAACTCCTCTTATTATATCCGGTCCTGTGGATGAAACTAACGAATCTTATAATCAGATGCGACCGGTAGTGGAAGAGATCGTAAAAGCTCAGAACAAATGTATTCGGGATTATTTGTCAAAATTTCAGGAAAGATTCAAATCTGACAAAAAAGATGAAGAAGCGGGAAAGTTTTTATACCTTATACACAAGGGTGATCCCAAGAACCGTGATTTTTTAAATCTCGTACTTAAAGATATGAACGCGAAAACATTGTTAGATAGAATGCAATCGTTGTTTGATAGTAAAACTATGGAAAAAGAACGGGCCGAATTTTTGGAAGAATTGTTTTATGTATTTGATGAAAAGAGTAGAGAGATAAGTTTTAGCGCGAATGGACTTGAAATGATGAGAGAGAAATTTGATCTGGATTTTGTGTTAGATGATATCGAAGTAAAAATTTCGGAATTAGCGAATGAAAATATTTCTGATGAGGAAAAGATGGAAAAAGAAACGATGTTAGTTACCGCTTATTCCGAAAAACAGAAAAAAGTTGAAAGTACCAATCAGCTTTTAAAGGCATATAAATTGTTTGAAAAGGATGTGGATTATGTGATCAACGAGAACAAGATCGTTATTGTTGACGGTTTTACCGGTAGGATGATGCCCGGGAGAAGATTCTCTGACGGCATACACGAAGCTTTGGAGGCTAAAGAAAGGGTGGAGGTTCAAAGAGAAAGTCAGACGCTTGCTACGATAACTCTTCAGAATTATTTTCGAATGTACGATAAACTCGCGGGTATGACGGGTACGGCGAAAACCGAAGAATCGGAATTTGAGAACATATATCAGCTTCCGGTAGTTCAAATACCAACAAACCGTCCGCTTAAACGTCTCAATATGCCGGATCGCATATATAAGACCGAACATGAAAAGTTTAATGCCGTCGCGGATGAGGTAGCTCATCTGAATGAAAAAGGACGTCCTGTTCTGGTGGGTACCATATCGATAGAGAAATCCGAGAGGATAAGCAAGCTCCTTAATTCTCGTGGAATAAGGCATAACGTATTGAACGCTAAATATCATGAAAACGAGGCGCATATAATCGCACAGGCAGGACGGTATAAAGGAGTTACGATAGCTACGAATATGGCCGGTCGTGGTACGGATATAATACTCGGGGGAAACGCGGAAGAATTGGCGAGATCCGAAATGGTGAAACTTGAAATTAACGACCCCGATGAGAAAAAAGAGGTATACGAAAAATTTCATGAAGAGTTCCAGATAAAAACTGTTGAAGGTCATAAGATGGTTATAGAAGCGGGAGGGTTACATATTATCGGGACGGAGAGACATGAGTCGAGAAGAATAGACAATCAGTTGAGAGGAAGATCCGGTCGTCAGGGGGACGCCGGATCAAGCAGGTTTTATCTTTCTCTGGAAGACGATCTTATGCGGATCTTTGGGTCGGACAGGATAAAAATGATAATGGATAAACTCGGGATGGAGGAAGGAGAAGTTATTGAAAATCCTTTAGTAACACGCGCGGTAAGAACCGCGCAGCATAGAGTTGAGGGGCAGAATTTTGAAATAAGAAAACATTTACTTAAGTATGATAATGTTATGAATCAGCAGAGAGAAGTTATATACAAAAAGCGGCGTATGGTTTTAAGCGGTAGTAATTTAAAACAGGAACTTTTAGAGTGTTTGAATGTGGGGCTTGAATCGCTTTTGGGAAATTGGGAACATGATCCGGATGAAAAGAATTTGGCCAAACAGATAATGTACAGGTACGCGTTAAATGTAAACCCGGAAGTTTTTATAGGGTTATCAGCTCAAGGAGTTGTTGATGAGGTTATGGATGTAGCGGAAAAGAGCTATTCTTCGCGGGAAAAATTTATAGGGGAAGAAAAGATAAGAAGATTAGAAAAGATCGTGATGCTTTCCGTGATAGATTCTAATTGGAAAGAATATTTGAGAGAGATAGATGAGTTACGTGAAGGTATTTCCTGGCGCGCTTACGCGCAGAAAGATCCGTTAGTGGAGTTCCAGCATGAAGCGTTTCGCATGTTTACGGAGCTTATTATAAAGATAGATGAGGAGATCGCGGAAAGGATAATAAAGATATCCGTTATGGAGGAAAAGCAGAAAAAAGAGGTGTTCAATATCAAGAGTGAAAGTTTTGAGCATAAAGGATATTCCGCGATCGGGATGTCATCGGTGGGGCAGGATGTTGTTTATGATTCGGAATCGCAAGGATCATCGGAGTCTCCTGTTTTAGGTAGTAGAGAAGATAGAAAGAGTACATACAAAAGGGATGAGGTTAAAATTGGGCGTAACGATCCCTGTTCATGCGGAAGCGGTAAGAAATATAAAAAATGTTGCGGTCGATAATAACGTTAATATGAAGAAAAAAACAGTATTAAATACAGCCCTGGCAATGGGCTCCGGGGTATTAGGAATTTTAGCTTTTCCTCCGTTTGAAATAACATTGACCGGATGGATTTGTCTGGTGCCACTTTTTATTATAGCGAAGAACACTGACAGGAAAAATATTTTTTGGTATTCATATTTATCCGGGATCGTGTTTTTCGGCGGTGTATTAAGCTGGCTCACAAACGTCAGCGTTCCCGGCATGATAATGCTTGTTATGTTTCTCGCGTTATTTTATGGTTTTTTTGGATTAGTGGTGAGATATATTATGACCCGTTCCATGGATCTTTTTCTTGTACCTCTTATATGGGTAATTTTTGAATATTTGCGGGGCAATATTTTTTCCGGCTTTCCGTGGGCCCTATTGGGACATACTCAATACAAGGATATCAATATTATTCAGATAGCGGATCTTACCGGTGCTTATGGAGTTTCTTTTTTGATCGTATGTTTTAATGTCGCTATTTTCTCGTTGCTTACGAGGGACAAAAGGAGGGTTCTCTATACGGGGATAACGGTTTTTTTAATAGCGATATCGGTAGTTTATGGTGGATATAAGATTAAAAATTTTCCCCTGAAACCCGGAGGGGAAATGGGAGTTGTGCAGGGTAATATTGCCCAGGAAGATAAATGGGATGAAGCTCACGCGGAACATATCATAGATAAATACGTAAAGATAAGCGAGGAAGCGGTTCAAAATAAGCCGGATCTTTTGATCTGGCCGGAGACTTCCTACCCTTATCTTATCGGCGAAGAGAGAACGGTTCCTGAAGAAATAAGTAACATTGTGAATAAGTACGGAGTACCGGTGTTATCCGGTGTTGTTTGCTCGGCAAATGGATCTTATTATAATAGTGCCGTACTTTTTGATGGTAAAGACAAGATTGAGAATGTTTATTGTAAGATGCATCTTGTTCCATTCGGGGAATATATCCCTTTTAGTGAATATCTAGCGTTTATACGAGGAGTTGTTGATAAGCCTATAGGGAATTTTGACAAGGGCAAAGAATATACTTTTTTTCCCATGAGATCCGAAACATCCGCCATAGGTCCCGAAGGGGCAAGGATGAAGTGGATAGATTTTTATAAGATAGGTGTGCTGATATGTTTTGAAGACGTATTTCCGTATATAGCGAGGGAATATACGAAAAAAAACGCGGATGTTCTTATAAACATCACTAATGACGCCTGGTTTGGAGAAACTGCCGCATCTCGTCAGCATCTCCAATCTTCTGTTTTTAGGGCTGTGGAAAATCGTATTCCGGTTGTAAGGGCCGCGAACACGGGAATTTCTTGTTTTATAGACCCCATTGGGAATGTGACGTCAAAAATATCCTCAGAAGGAAAAGATATCTTTGTGTCGGGGTACCTTATTGACAGTATAAAGACGTATCCGATGAAGTCACATTATACGTTATACGGTGATATGTTTGTTCTTTTCTGTGTCTTCGCGTTTCTAGCTGTTATTGTAGTAGAGAAAATTCTTTTATTCCGATCCGAAAAGAAAAATCCTGAAAAAATGTAAAGTTTCATGTTGAGTACCGAAATACCTTTGTATCGGGTACTGGGTAATGAGGTAACCGGTTTTCAAGTACCTGATTGTCCAAGTGTTTTCTCTTCACTTCTTTTTGACTCTAGTCCCCAGCTTCTTACTTCACTGTCATTCCGAGTGAACCGCCGTAGGCGGAGAATCGAGGAATCTGGAGTACTTGAGATCT
>JAGLIU010000159.1 GCA_023142805.1 Candidatus Omnitrophota bacterium
AGATCTCTCGATTCGTTCGTCGTTTCACTCCTCACTCACTCGAGATGACAGAGAAGTAAAAGGCTAAAGGCTAGAGGCTAAGGGCTAGAGGGATATAGGGTAAAGGGTAGAGGGTTAGCTTCTAAAAGTGGGGGACGGATTGGAGTAGGGGTTAGGAGTTAGGAGTTGGGAGATAGATATAAGAAAGGTATGGATACAAAAAAGAGTACGAATATAAAAAAAAGTAGTAGCTGGGGTTTAAACCCCAGCTACTACTTTCGATTGAGATGACAGAGAAGAGTTTTTTTATTCTTCACTCACTCGAGATGACAGAGCAGAATAATTTTAGACACTCTGGAGTGTCTAATCCTGAAAAAATACTCATTTTTTTGTATCATTAATATTATATGCTATACTTGTCTAGATATGGATAACGATATTTTCTCGAGAGTTGTAAAAAACATTATTTTGAAAGCGATCGCGATCACCGCGGTTCTATGTTTTTTTTACACCGCTTGGATATCTGATCTTAAGATCGTACAGATATCCAATCTTAAGCTATTTGACTCCTTTTTTTCTTTAAAATACCGGATAAACGGTTCTTGCAGCAAGATAGATGATATGGTTTTAGTGGCTGTAGATGATGAGTCTGTGCGTAACATGGATGTAAGATGGCCTTGGCCCAGGAGTTTTGTCGCGGAAATCATACAAAAAATATCTGACGAAGATCCTGCTGTTATAGCTGTGGACTTGATCTTCACGGGAAAAAGCCAAGATCAAGAACAGGATAGAATATTTGTAGATGTTCTAAAAAATACATCAAATGTTATTTCCGCGTCATATTTTGGCAATGATGGGAGACATGTCGTTCCTGAAGAAAATATTGTCAAAAATATTAAGGCATATGGATTTGTTAATAAACCGAGGGATCAGGACGGTGTAGTACGAAAAATGAGGCCTGTGGCGTTAACTGGCGCGGGTGAAATAATAGATTATTCTCTTAGCGTTAAAGTATCCGGTGAATTTCTTGATCAGCCTTATTATGATATTATTTCTGAGCTACCTTTATTGGAAAACCATACCGCGTATATACAGTACGGTGGGAGTAAAAAAGATTTCACGACCATACCGGCTTGGAAAATACTTAAGGAAAAAGCGGATATTAGCGGACTGAAAGATAAAATAGTGTTTTTGGGTGTGTCAGCGGAAGTTTTTCATGATTCATATCCTACACCTTTGGGGTCGATGCCGGGGGTTTTGATCGCGGCAAATGAGACTGCCACATATATGACGCGTGATTATTTTAATTACAGTTCTGAATTTATGAATTTTATGATATTGTTCTTTTTTGTGTTTATCGCGATCTTGGCGGCGCTGCGTATATCGGTTTTACACGGGATATTGTTAAATACCGTGCAGATAATAATTTTCAGTGTGCTTGGTTTTTTTCTACTTTCCAAGAATCTTATAATAGACTATTCCGGGGTGATCATTCTTATCGTAATACCGTCCATACTGCTCTATGGCGGAAGATATGTGAACCTCGCGATAGAAAATATGATGTTGAAGAAAGAGTCCATTACCGATGGGTTAACACGGTTGTATGGATATAAGTATTTTGATCTCAGACTTAAACTTCAGCTTAAGAAAACATTGACCGGCGGAAAATCTTTTTCTCTAGAAATGTATGATATAGATCATTTCAAAAATGTTAATGATACATACGGGCATGAATTCGGGAATGTTGTATTGAAAGCTGTTGCCGGAGTATTGTCGGATAATTGCAGAAAAAGCGATACGGTCGCGAGATTCGGGGGTGAAGAGTTTTGTATATTGATGCCTGGAGCTAAGCAGGAGAATGCGCTTAAACACGCTGACAGGATAAGAGAAAAAATAAAAGCGCTTGAATTTACGACAGAAAAAGGAGAGGAAGTAAAGATCACTATAAGCGGAGGGATAGTATCGACAGAAGAGTATATTTCTGATGATCACTTAAATATTTTACGAGCCGCTGATACAGCCCTTTACAGCTCAAAAGATACCGGACGTGATAAGATAAGCATATTTGATAAAGAAGATAAACTTTTGGAAGAAAAAAAATGAATATTATAAAAAGGACGGTCCTGTTTGTGTTAGCGGTTGTTTTTACCGCGTTGTTTCCTCTTAGGGGATCGGCGGATATGGTTATAATGAAAGATGAGAAGCGTATTAAGGGTGTTGTCGTGGAAGATTACAGGGACAGGATAGTTTTTTCTACTATAGACGGAGAGATCTGGATAATGCGGAAAAAAATAGAACGTATTATTTATGATCTTGAAGAACAGAATTTTACCAGTTTAGCTTACTATTACCAGGATAGAGAGCAGTACAGGAAAGCGTATTATTATTACGAAAAGGCTTTAGCGGTTAATCCTGACTACAAGGAGGCTAAGCAGGGTCTTTCTTATACGGAAATTTATATTCAACAAACAGGGAGACGACTTAAACTTGACGAGTTAAAGAGGAGGAATGAAGAAACTGAGTGGAATAAAATGGGAGGGATAGTTTATTTGGAGAAAAAAACCAGTGAAGGGCCTATAGAAGCTCAAGCGGAAAGAGAATTAGGGTTGACCCTTAAGGCTGTTAATGGTGTGTATGTAGTCTCGAAAGTAACATTCAATTCTCCCGCGAAACGCGCGAAGATAAAGAAAAAGGATATTTTGGTAGCAGCTTGGGGCAGACTTTTGGCTTACATGGAACCTGAAGATGTTTTTAAAAAATTACTTACTTCGGGAATTATGGATATACACGTTACAATAGAAAGACCATATTTTTTGAATTTAAGCAGGGGTAAAGATAGTTATGACGCTATCATCGGTGGAAAGCTTGCTTTTACAGAAATGGAAGGCTTGAAGTTCATTGAAGTATATGAGGACGGATCAGCGCGTAAAAAAGGAATAAAGAAGGACGATATAGTTGTGAAACTTCAAGATCGTTCTACCCGATACATGTCTTTTAAGGAAGTTGAGCAGATAATAACTTCAAGGAAAGGCGATTCATTGTCTTTAAAGATAAAACGCAATGTTGTAATTTGGAGAGAAAAAGAATAAACTTGATAGAAATTTTAAACAATGGGAGATAGACATGAATAAACAGAAATATAAACGAAAGAGATATTTTATTTTAGCAAGGTTTCAGATCAAGTATATCGCTTATATTCTGTTTTTTCTGTATGTGGGGGCTGCTGTTGCCGGTTATACGGTATATTATACGACCTGGGTAACTTTAGGTGAGAAGCTGGCAAATGTGTATCCTACGGGCAGGCTTATGCAGGTATTCAAATCCGCCAATTTTGTGCTTTTTTTCAGGGTATTTCTAATAACTCCGCTTTTTATACTTATGGGAACTATTCTTTCACATAGGATAGCCGGTCCTGTTTACAGGATAAGAAAGTATATAGATTCTTTGATCAATGGAGATTTGTCCCAGGATCTTAAGCTTAGGAAAAAAGATGAGTTGAAAGAACTTGCGGCCAAAATGACGGAGTTGACAAAAAAACTTCGGGAAAATAAAAAAAACAGGGAAAATATAGTATCTAATGTGATCAAATCGTTGGAATCTCAGAAACTGGATAAAAAAGTTATTAAAGATGTTTCCAAAAAATTAGAAAATATTCAATAACAGATTTTATGTTTGGAGTTTATCTAGGAGCGGTTTTCGGAGCGCTCCTATGTTTTTTATGCCCGAAAATTTTTGTCCAACATTGGAATATTGCCGTTTTAGGTGAGTAGTGAGCCTTTTCGGAAATATTTTTTTAATCTATTCATAATTTTTATCTTTTTTATTTTT
>JAGLIU010000016.1 GCA_023142805.1 Candidatus Omnitrophota bacterium
CGTGCATTTCTTGTGGGCATTACACAGTCAAACATATCCACACCCCGATATACACCTTCCACCAGATCTTCAGGTGTTCCCACCCCCATGAGATAGCGTGAAAAATCCTCAGGCAGATGCGGAATAGTGGCTTCAGTCATATCCTGCATCATATCTTTGTCTTCACCAACACTTAAACCACCAATTGCATATCCATCAAATCCAATTTCAACGAGTTCCTTTGCGGACTGCTTTCGGAGGTCGGCGTGCATACCGCCTTGGACGATGCCGAATAATTGTGTTGCGTGTTGCGTGTTGCGTGTTGCGTGAAATGTTTTGCATCGCTTGGCCCATTTTGTGGTTAACTCCAATGATTTCTCCACATACTTCTTATCTTTATCTGCTGCGGGGCATTCATCAAGGACCATTATTATGTCGGAATCGAGTTTCATTTGGATTTCGATTGCCTTTTCCGGAGTCAGAAAAATCTTCTCACCGTTTAAATGTGACTGAAATTCAACACCATCATCTTTTAGTTTGCGGATGCCGGCGAGGGAGAAAATCTGATAACCACCGCTATCTGTAAGAATCGGACCATTCCAATTCATAAATTTATGAAGTCCGCCTGCTTTTTGGATTATTTCCGCTCCGGGGCGCATATACAAATGATACGCGTTGGATATAAACATCTCCGACCCCATATCAGACAACTCCTGACTGGATATTGACTTTACCGTAGCCTGAGTTCCTACAGGCATAAACGCCGGAGTTGAAACCTCTCCATGAGAGGTTTCAATTTTTCCGCATCGAGCGTTAGACCCGCTATCTTTATGTTCTATAACAAACTTCATACTGTATAAAATTAGGGTCAAACCCACACAAGGGTCTGACCCTATATCTCCAAACTACGATCCATATACAATGAAATTACTACAACTTTCCGACGATATCAATAAGATTATCTATATTACCACCCTTAACCAGAAAATGATCGGCGGTACGAGCATATACACTATGCTCATATTCTTGATGTCCGGTATATATGATAATTCTGGAATGAGGAACCAGATGTCTGATCGTACTTATTATGGATATACCATCCTTCTCCGGCATCATCAGATCCAAAATAACGATTGAAGGATTGTTGTTTTCTAAATAAGATAACAATTCATAACCATTATTTACAGCATGAACCATATGTCCCACTTCCTGCAAAACATCGGTTATCGCCATGCATAAATCCTGGTTATCATCCGCTATAACTATGTTTTTATTCCTAGCCTTTACCATACGTATATTCTATCATTTTTTTTGTGAAATGAAAAGCTAACAACATTTTTAGTGTATCAAGCAAATGTTACATTTTTGTGCCTGGTACAAAAATGTAACATTTTAAGTGTTCACAATATTCTACACTGTCACATTTCTAAACTAAAAGACGAAGAAACCAATTTGATCTACAATATAAGCATAGCGTCACCATATGAAAAAAAACGGAACTTTAGATCTATTGCTCTCCGATATCCCTCAAGCATGTAACTCTTTCCAGAAAAAGCACTTACAAGCATCAACAATGTGGATTCCGGCAAATGAAAATTGGTAATAATAGCATCCACCATTTTAAAATCATATCCCGGATAAACAAAAAGATCCGTTTCTCCTTTTGATGCTTCTACTCGGCCCTTTTCTTCGGACGCGGTCTCTAAAACCCTTATCGAAGTAGTTCCCACCGCGAATATTCTACCACCCTTTTCCTTAACGTCATTTATCTTATCTGCCGCGTCCTGACTCATCTCATAATACTCTCTATGCATAACATGGTCTTCTATGTTATCTTCCTTAACAGGCGCAAAAGTTCCATAACTTGTATGCAGCGTTACATAAACCACACTTACTCCCTTATTTCTCAACTTCCCGATAAGATCCCGCGTAAAATGTAATCCCGCTGTCGGAGAAGCTGTCGCGCCGGGATTACAGGCATATACCGTTTGATAATCTTCCCTGTCACGAGAATTGTCTTCTCTCGCGATATATGGTGGAAGGGGCATATGTCCATGTCTTAGCACCTCATCCATCGATACGTGAAATTCAACAAAACGACCTACATCCGCCGCGCCTAGAACTACCGCCTCTATCCCACCCTTAATACGTATTGTTTCTTTTTCTTTGATCCTTTTTGAAGGTCTTATTAACGCCTTCATTCTTTCAGCTCCGGGATTTAAAAGAAATATCTCAACATTAGCTCCTGTCTTTCTCTTTCCAAGAAGCCTTACCGGCATCACCCGCGTATTATTGAGCACAAGACAATCTCCTTCGAAAATATATTCTTCGATATCTTTGAAAACCTTTTCCGATATATCCCTTGTCTCGCGATCAAGCACCATCAATCGTGACATATCCCTTTCTTTCATAGGCTCTTGCGCGATAAGTTCTTTCGGCAAGTCATAATAAAATTCACTTAACTTCATGTCGTCAATTCCTTAAATTTGTATCCGTATAAAAATTGTAAAGTTCTGTGTGTCTAAAAACATGTCTATACAGCTAGTTTATATTTTGCAAAAAGTCAGGAGATTTCTGCACTTCCTCGAACATTGCGTCCTCGGTCGACAGAAAATCAGGAAATTCCCGCACTTCCTCGGACATTACGTCC
>JAGLIU010000160.1 GCA_023142805.1 Candidatus Omnitrophota bacterium
TATTATTTTTGAGAGAAGCCCGGAAAATAAGGCTATCGCGGGGATTGTCATAATAATGGGTATGCTCTCCGTAATAATAGCTGTTAAACGAATATTGAAATCATTTGTGGCGGTTTTGGTTCCCGGTTCGGGAAAAGCTCAAAATATGTTGGTTGACAAATTTTACGAAAAACGTATTTTGGAAAAAGGACCAAAGATCGTTGTTATAGGCGGGGGGACAGGGCTCTCTACACTTTTAACAGGACTGAAGCAAAAGACCAGCAATATTACGGCGATAGTTACTGTGGCTGATGATGGGGGATCTTCAGGGAGATTACGTGATGAATTTGATGTTTTGCCTCCTGGAGATATAAGAAATTGTTTGGTGGCTTTAGCAGATTCTGAAGATCTTCTCGGGGCACTGTTCCAATTCCGTTTTACTAAGGGGGAAGGACTGCATGGTCATAGTTTTGGGAATCTTTTTATAACCGCGCTTTCGCATGTTACGGGGGATTTCGCTAAAGCGATAAAAGAATCAAGTAAAGTTCTCGCTATAAGAGGTAATGTGTTTCCCGCGACATTACAAAAAGTGAAGCTTAGCGCAAGAAGAGAGGATGGGCGTGAAACAGTAGGGGAATGTCATATACGTGATGTTAAGGATAGTCCTATCGAACGACTTATGCTTATACCCGAAGATTGTGTAGCTACGCGCGAATCTGTCGAGGCCATATGTCAGGCAGAGGCGATAGTTCTGGGGCCCGGAAGTTTATATACAAGCGTTATGCCTAATCTTTTGATAGAAGGAATACAAAAAGCGATAATAAATGCCAATGTTCCGAAAATATATATATGCAATGTAATGACAGAATCAGGGGAAACGGATAATTATTCTGTTAGTGATCATGTTAGATCTATTTTTAAACATACTCACCACAATGTTATAAACTACTGTATAGCTAACATTTCCCGTATTCCCGAAGATCTTTACGAGAAATATAAAACGACCGAAGATAAACTACCCGTTAAATTAGAGTCCAACGATGAAAAATGGCTTAAACGAGAACGTGTTGAATTGGTCAAGGCAAAGATAGCCGGTATAAGAGAATTTGTCAGGCATGATCCTATAAAGCTCAGTGATGTTATTATGGAGATTCTTGACGAGGACAGAAGAAAGTAAATATGACAGGAAAAAATAAATTCGCGATGGCATTTCATTGTTATCAGCCGGTGTTCAATCTTGAAGAAGAATTTGATAAAGCGTATGAGAAAGCTTATTTACCGCTTTTGAATGTGTTTGAAGATACTCCGGAGATAAAGGCAACGTTTCATTTTCCCGGGAATATGTTGGAATGGTTTAAATCAAAACATCCTGATTATTTAGCGAAGATAAAGAGACTTTTGTCTAGAGGGCAGATAGAGTTAATAGGAGGAGGATGTTTTGAACCGATAATGACGCTGATTCCTGAAGTTGACAGAAGAGGTCAGATCAGTATGAATAACAGTATTATTGAGGATCTTTTCGGAGTTAAACCAAAAGGCAGTTGGCTTACAGAAAGGGTTTGGGATCCGGAGCTGGTGGATACTTTAATTTCATTAGAGGTTAAGTATACCATAATAGATGATCATCATTTGTTTCGAGCGGGGATCAAGGCTGAAGATATATTCTGTCCGTATAGGACTAAAGGCGCAAAGGGCAGACTGACCTTATTCCCGATATTTAAACAGTTAAGATACGCGATGCCTTTTAACGCTCCGAAAGAGGTTATAAGACATATGAAAGATAGAACAGATGATAAAGCGGGTCCTAAGAACTTTTTTTTTGCCGATGACGGGGAAAAATTTGGTAGATGGCCGCATACGTATAAACTTGTTTATACAAAAGGGTGGCTTCGTAAATTTTTTCTTCTTTTAAAAGAAAATTCGGCATGGTTGGAAACAGTCACTTATTCTGATCTTCTTGATTCTGCCGAAACCAAGGATGTGGGGGAGGTCCCCATGTCAAGTTATTC
>JAGLIU010000161.1 GCA_023142805.1 Candidatus Omnitrophota bacterium
GGCAAGATAATCAATAAGACCTTTCTTTATAAGCTCATATATTTTCCAGGGACTTGATCCGTTGGTATCAAGTTTTACTTTTAACCCGATCTCTTTTATCTTGGATGCAAAATCCACCAGATCGCTATGTAGAGTTGGTTCTCCACCGGTTAACACAACCCCTTCTATCTTATCTCTACGTTTTTTTATCAGAGAAAAAAAATCCTCCTCTAGAATCTCGGGACACCTCTGAGGGTCTAGTAACTCAGGATTATGACAATATCCGCATCTAAAATTGCACCCTTGCGAAAATACGGTCATGGCAAGGTATCCGGGGAAATCAACCAGTGACAGATTTTGTAATCCCGCGATTTTCATTCGCTCCTATCGTATCTTCAGCGTTTACAACATAATTTTTCCTGTCCTTAAACTCTTCTGTCTTACCCTTATTCCACGATTGAACCGGACGAAAAAAACCTGTAACTCTTGAAAAAACTTCTACACTACATTTTTTTTTATTCATGTTAACGCCCCTTCCTTTTCTGATTTCTCCCCGCCCGAACAATCTTCATACGGACATACAAAATGTTCGCCCGGGATATATCCATGATTTGAACATATGGTAAATGACGGAGTTACCGTATAATACGGCAAATGACACGTCTGAGCTATCTTACGTATCAGTTTTTTGCATACCTCCATATCCTCTATTCTCTCTCCCAGAAACATATGAAAGACAGTTCCACCTGTATACATCGACTGGATCTCGTCCTGATGCTCCAATGCCGCGAAAAGATCAGAGGTATGTTTCACCGGAAGATGTGAAGAATTGGTATAATACGGTTCTTCATCTCCCTGCGTCACTATTCCCGGGAATCTTTCTCTATCCATTTTAGCTAACCTGTATGTAGTACCTTCTGCCGGTGTAGCTTCGAGATTATACATATGTCCCGTTTCTTCCTGAAAATCCCCCATTCTCTTTCTTATATAGCCTAAAAGCTCCAACGTAAATCGTTTTCCTTTTTTTGTTGAAATATCTTCCTTGAAAAGATTCATACAGGCTTCGTTAACCCCGACAATACCTATAGTCGAAAAATGGTTTGCCCAGTAAGTCCCCATTCTCTTCTTTATCCCGTCGAGATAATAACTGGAATAAGGATAAAGTCCCTGATTCGTAAGATCTTCCAGAACTTTTCTTTTTATTTCTAATCCTTCTTTAGATATTCTGAGAAGATGATCTAACCCTTCATAAAAACTTTCCTTATTTTCAGACATATACGCCAACCTGGGTACATTCAATGTTACAACCCCTATTGACCCTGTAAGCGGATTAGACCCAAAAAGCCCGCCGCCGCGTTTACGAAGTTCTCTGTTATCAAGACGCAACCGACAACACATACTTCTGGCATCATCCGGATCCATATCGCTGTTAACAAAATTCGAAAAATAAGGTATCCCATACTTGGCCGTCATCTCCCACAACCCGTTAAGTTCGGTATTGTCCCAATCAAAATCCTTGGTTATATTATAAGTCGGTATCGGAAAAGAAAATATTCTCCCCTTCGCGTCTCCTTCTATCATCACTTCACAGAACGCTTTATTTATCATGTCCGCTTCATGCTGAAACTCCCCATACGTCCTGTCTTTCGGCTCTCCTCCTACTACAACGGCTTCGTTCTTAAGAGATCCCGGAATAGTTACGTCCATAGTAATATTTGTAAACGGAGTCTGAAACCCCACTCGTGTAGGCACATTGATGTTGAATATAAATTCCTGCATATATTGCTTTACCTGCGGATACGTTAATTCATCATACGCGATAAAAGGAGCTAGCAATGTATCAAAATTGGAAAACGCCTGCGCCCCGGCCGCTTCTCCCTGAAGCGTATAAAAAAAGTTTACCGTCTGTCCAAGCGCTACCCTAAAATGTTTAGGAGCATGAGACTCTACTTTTCCGTACGCGCCGCCAAACCCGCGGGTTAAAAGATCCTTAAGATCCCATCCACAGCAATAAGCGCTGATAGACCCCAGATCATGTATGTGTATATCCCCTTCCATATGCTTTTCAGCTATTTCTTTGGGATAAATACGATCAAGCCAATATTTATTCGATACAGCGGTTGAAATAAAATTGTTTAGACCTTGTAGGGAATAACCCATATTCGCGTTCTCTTTTACTCTCCAATCTTTCTGCTGTATATAATCGTCCACCATATTAACAGCGTCTTTAAGGAGGGCCTTGGTCTGGCGAAGTTTAGCGTGTTGCTCACGATAAAGAATGTAAGTTTTTGCCGTTTTCGCGTGTCCGTTCTCTATAAGTATTTTCTCAACCAGATCCTGAACGTTTTCAACTGTCGGAACTCTCTCTCCTTTATATATAACTTCCAGAAACGAGATCAATTGACGAGTTATCTCCTGCGCTTTGTCCGTATTCTCTCCGCCTATGGCTTTCGCGGCGGCAAAAACAGCCATTTCTATTTTTTTTGGATCGAAAGGCTCAAGACGACCATCTCTTTTTCTGACGAATTTAATATCTGTCGGATACATGTTTTTCCTTTCCAGTTAAACTTTTCATTTATTCATTCCAATTCCCCGTTCGGAGGACAAAGATACCATATATTGATGTCCTTGTCAAGTAAACCACAACATATAGTTAGTCGCAAAAAAGTTGGTTTTTTATCTTGACATACTAAATGGCCAGTTTTTTGCGGTATTTCCGAAGTTTACCACACATTTTTTATGATAATTTTAAAGAACTTTTTACTTCCAACTTAGGATCAACCACTAAACCTTTCACAACTACCGGTGTCTTTTTTATATATTCTTATCGGCCAGATATTCGTCATACGTCGCGCGGCCCTTGTCTACACACCCTTGAGGTGTGATCTCAATAATACGGTTTGCCACTGTCTGCATCAGCTGATGATCATGCGATGAAAAAAGAACAGTCCCTTTATACTTGATCAGCCCTTCGTTCAATGACGTAATAGATTCCAGGTCGAGGTGGTTTGTGGGTTCATCCAAAATTAGAACATTAGCCTGCATAAGCATCATACGCGCCAGCATACATCTAACCTTCTCCCCGCCGGAGAGAACCTTAACTTTTTTAAAAACTTCATCACCTGAAAAAAGCATACGTCCGAGAAACCCGCGCTTAAAAGTCGCGTCCGTGTTTTCCGTATATCGCGCGAGCCAATCAATAAGATCTATATCCGAGTCAAAATAACTCGCGTTATCCTTTGGATAATATGCCTGTTTTGTCGACACACCCCAGGTAAAACCGCCGCCATCCCGTTCTATTTCATTCATGAGTATCTGAAAAAATACCGTCTTGACGAGATTGTTGTGACCTACAAAGGCTATCTTATCTCCTTTTTCAACCCTGATATCCAAGTCTTTGAACATGATCTTCCCGTCAAGCGACTTGGAAAGATTTTCAATGTTCAAAATGCTCTTTCCTGAGTCGCGTTCTTGTTCAAAATTGATATATGGATATTTTCTCGAAGACGGTTTTATATCCTCAAGCATAAGTTTCTCCAAGCTTTTTTTTCTACTGGTAGCCTGTCTTGCCTTGGAAGCGTTAGCGCTGAACCGCGATATAAACTCCTGTAGCTCTTTGCGTTTTTCCGTTATCTTTTTGTTGGCATGATCGCGCTGCTCAAGTATAAGCTGGCTTGACTGCATCCAAAAAGTATAATTGCCTGAATACAACTGTATTTTCTCGTAATCAATATCAGCTATATGCGTGCAGACTTTATCAAGAAAATGTCTGTCGTGAGAAACTACAATAGCGGTATTATTAAAATTAAACAAAAATCCCTCAAGCCACACACAAGTTTCCACATCCAGATGATTCGTAGGCTCATCAAGCAGCAGAATATCCGGGTTTCCGAATAACGCCTGGGCTAAAAGCACACGAACTTTTTGTCTACCCTCAAGCTGCTTCATCTTCACATGAAGTAATTCCCGCGGAATACCAACATTGCTTAATAATTTAGCCGCGTCAGATTCAGCGTTCCACCCATCAAGTTCGGCGAACTCTCCCTCAAGCTCAGAAACCCGCATTCCATCATCATCAGAAAAGTCCTCTTTCGCATAAATCACCTCTTTCTCTGTCATTATCTCATAAAGACGCTTATGCCCCATAATAACCGTAAAAAGCACCGTATACTCATCAAAAGCAAACTGATCTTGTTTTAAAACAGAGACCCTTTTCCCCGGGGTAACAAAAACTTCTCCGGATGATGTCTCAACCTCTCCCGAAAGTATCTTTAAAAATGTCGATTTTCCGGAACCATTCGCGCCTATTAACCCATAGCAGTTACCCTGCGAAAAAGTAATATTAACATTGGAAAAAAGTTTCCGCTTGCCGAATTGAACCGATACACTGTTGGCTGTTATCATGTTTTTCCTTACCTTCTAATTCCTTAATTGGAATAACCTTATCTTCAAAACTTAGAGCATACAAAATTTTAGGCATTTTGTAAAGGATCAAAAGTAAATTCCTATGAACGTAAGCCCGTGGCAATTCACTAATTCCTTTTTAAGATCCGGTTCCCTTTTCGGCAGGCTATGTCACGTTACGCGGACACAAGTAAGCGTTTCAGAACCGCGTAGCGAGTTATAAGCTCACGTTTCGAATACCTGCCGGCTTTTGGTATAAGAGTAAAAATTAAACTTCCAAAGTTGTCTTCTTTTACGAGACCGAGATTAACATCCAGTTCTTCAAGAAGTTTCGAAATAACCCCCGGGGTATAAATCTCCGGGGTAAGGAATCTACTAAGTGTTATCGTAACGATCTCAACCAAAGGATAGTAATAGTCCGATGGAAGATCTTGTTCGTTAATATACGCCGTGTGAACCTTGGCATCTGACGCTATCCCGGTAAATTTTTCTTTTTCAGATACTCGGGAAAAAATAAATACTTCCGGTTTTTTATCATCCGAGTATTTTAGGCATTCCTGCCTTATCTCCCGAATAAGCACTTTAGGAGAACGGGAATCAAGTATCGTAAAGTCTTTCAGTATCTCACGAAATTTGTCACATTTCTTAAGTCGTTTCAATTCCTCAAAAATAATCATGGGAGAAGCCGATTGAAAACCGGCTATATTCTCGTCAAAAGCGAAAATAACCGGTCTGGTCAGGAGGATGGATTCCGTATTTGCCACCAGTCCCGCCGATAAAGCTTCCGCGAAACTGAGTGTCTCCTTGAACTCATTTATTTCCAAAACGTTTGTCTCTGCGTTATTTTTATCGTCCCGGTATTCTTCCAATTCGTAAAGAAGCGCCATCATCTTCCCGAAATAGGGATTCTCTTCCGATAAGTTTTCCCTGTCTATTATCCCTCCGGACTCCCTTCTCAAATTTGTACCGACCAACTGACCTCTTCTTGCCGAAAATTCGAATCCTGAATAAAAACCTGCCCAAAAACGATCCATGCATTGCGTAAGCATACCGTCAAATCCTGACCCGGACACATCCAGATCGTGAAAATACCCTTTGAGAAAAGGAAGTATAAATTCGGAAAAATCGGTGTTAAGACAGTCATCTTCGGTATATATGCTCCTTGTGACCTGAAGATCATATATCACTCTGCCTACATCAAGAAAACGAAAACCCGCCTTCTGACGTATCGTATCTTTCTCCGTGGCTGTTACAACAGTCTCCAGATCGCGTAGGATCACCTCAAAAACACCGTCTTTTTTTACAACACCTATATTTCCTCTGTGCGGATACCTGTGATAATAACCTTTATCGTGGTAATTTCTAAACGTCCGGCCTATTTCTCTGAATAAAACCATTCCCTCATCACTGTTCAATACATGAACATCTTCTTTTGTGGCACTGTTCGTTAAAATAAAGTTTTTGGTTTCAGCAAAACTTTTTGACAGAGAATCCGTTATCCTGATATCCTCTCCTTCTACACCGCATATCACATAACCAACCTCTTTAGAGTTAAAGGTCAGTTCGTATTTACCTATTCCAACAGGGATATCCGTCTTTACATCTTCCGTACTTTCCATATCCCTCATTGCGATAAACTCGTTTTCGGCGGTACGATAAAACATTGTACCTTCCGGCTTAAGATCTTCACTGCCAAATTTTACGAATATGTTACCATCCAGATCAAGATGAAGCCCCCTTTCCACAAAACCTGACCCGCTATGCGGAATCGTCAATTTCCCAAGATAATCCACCTCAGGGCAAACACCCTTTAACCTCATCATAGTAATGATCTTGTTCTGATATTGAAGAACTTTACGCAATTTGATATAAACTGTTCTACCCCGTTGTACGATCCTTCCTTCAGACGCGACAATAAATTCCCCAAGTTCTTCTTGTGGAGAGGAAATGATCTTAATAATATCTCCTATATCTTTTTCATCCATCTGCTTTAAAAGCATACCGTCTACCCTTAAAGCGGAAGGTATCAGACCTTCCACATTCATGGTTTTAAATCCGGAACCACGGCTTCTTTTCTTCGAAACGGTATCAGAAAATACACCGGGGTGAAACATTATCCCGCCGTCCCGCGGATTTATAGCCGCTTCATACGATAAACTGTGTTTTTCACCGGCGGGCAGAACAAAACAGTTCACCAAAAGGTTCCCTGTATGATCGAATCTTTTTGTCTTTTCAAAGTTAAGTTTTATCTTTGTCCCATTTATTTCCGGTGTAAGCGGAGTGTTTATGTCCCTTATATCAGGAAAACGTTCCCAAACACACCTTAAAACCGACTCTACTAGGATTTTCCCGGTAAGGTTTTTATTGACAATAGGCGCGAAAACTGACTGAACTTGAAGAAGATCGGACGAATTAACAGCGTGAGACCGGACTTCATTCGCGATAGTAAAACAATTTACGACTACCAGAATAAAACCCGATAAAATAACCTTAAATATTTTCCCGCCATGCCTTTTCATCATCAACTTCCCCGTTTGTAGAATATTCAGGAAACTTTACTTTGTTTTAACATATCTATCCATTATTATTGTATAACAAACCTTGAATTTGGTCAACAAAAAGGAAGAAAATACACTATATTATGCCTTATAGAAACTTTCACCACATTATCTTGAGCAGCCAAACCCCAAGTTACATGTCATCTTGAACGAGGGCGAACCCCAAATCACATGTCATCTTGCGCGAGGGCAAAGCCCAAATCACATGTCATCTTGAGCGAGGGCGAACCCCAAATCACATGTCATCTTGCGCGAGGGCAAAGCCTAAATCACATGTCATCTTGAGCGAGGGCGAAGCCC
>JAGLIU010000162.1 GCA_023142805.1 Candidatus Omnitrophota bacterium
ACATATATCACTGGCGCTTTTTGAAGAAGAAGAAAAAAAAGGGATAAAAGGAGTTTTGTTCAAAAGGGAAGACGGCAGGTATAATTGTAATATGGTTTTAGATGGGAAATTAAAGATCGAAGGCATAGTGGATTTTTCTAACAAAGCCATGGAACTTGATTTTGTTCCTGTATCAGACGATAGATGGTTGGTAAAGATAAAGGGGGGTATGGAAAGCAACGGGAGTATAAGTATTTATTCTCGTATAGATAAGATAAAAGCGGGTGATGTGGAATTGATAGGTGATATATGGATTTCATATTTATCCGGTAATGTTTCCGAGTTTTCGATGAAGACCGAGAATTTTCTTGTTAATCGAAAACCATTCTGGGATATTATGGTCAATGGTAAGTTTTCGAGATTTGATAATAAAATTACTATTGATCGGGTTAAGTGGGGGGATAATATAACATTAACGGGTGATCTTTTCACAAAAACACCCTGTCCGATGGATCTCAGGATCCTTATAAAGGGCCTGGAACTGGCTGAGATCGCGAAGATGTTGTCTGTAAAAAAAGATGAGCTTACAGGAAGGTTGGAAGGAGACATAGGTATAACCGGATCAAGAAATAAAGCTACGGTCAAAGGAAGGGTATATATCGGGGAAGGTACACTTGGTGAGATGAAGTTTCGGTCTTTATTCGCGACGCTTAAGGGGAATTTACCGGTTATAAGTATTGTTGATTCTCGTGTGGTGAAAGATTGGGGAAACATTCTTGTTAGTGGAGAGATAGATTTCAGTAAATTACGCGGCGGGAAAGCTTTTGATGATCTTCTTTTCGAAACGGATAATAAAGTAGCGGTATGGGAGAATTGGCAGATAGCGAAAGAAGAAACTCTTAACATTGTGGAAGCAAGTAAAGATAGGATGACGGTGATCACGAGTTTAGAGGATGATGATCTGACCGAAGGTTTTCGTCTTAAGGACTCTCAACAGAAAGAATTGGGATTTAAATACAAACTGGATACAGGTAATAGCATTAAGCTGGAGTTTGAAGAAGATAGAGATTTTTTTGGGGTAGAGCACAAAATACAGTTTTGATCCGTTATTTAACACGGTGGATGATCTTATAAAGAACAGAGAATTAGACAGTAGATAGAACATTAACGAATGGTGACATATGGGACGATTATTGATTAAAGGGTTTATCGGGAATTTTTTGAATTCTACATATAGAAATATCAAAGTTTTTTTTCGATATGTGGGAAGTCTCGCGATACTTTTGTTCCGGACGATATTCTGGATGTTCATTCCGCCTATAAGAAAAAGACAGATATTGGAACAGATGAACAATATAGGTGTAAAAAGTTTTCCTATAGTGTTTTTGATCAGCACATTCACCGGGATAGTACTTGCGCTTCAAAGCGCTTATCAAATGCAGAAGTTTTCCGCGGAAATGTACATAGCGTCGCTGGTCGCTCTTTCAGTAACGCGTGAACTTGGACCGGTATTGACAGCGCTTGTAATTGCCGGTAGGTGCGGGGCCGCTATGACGGCTGAACTTGGTACTATGAAAGTTACTGAACAGGTAGAAGCGTTAGAAACATTGTCGGCAAACCCGGTGCAGTATCTGGTTGTGCCCAGGTTTTTGGCTTTGATCATAATGGTGCCGCTTTTGACGATCTGCGCGGATTTTTTCGGAATAATGGGCGGATATCTGATAGGTGTGGGTAAACTTGGGATCTCGCATGGGATGTATCTTAAGATGACATTTGATCCGCTGGCTTTAAAGGATATAGTGACGGGACTGATCAAGAGTTTTTCGTTCGCGGTGATAATATGTGTGATAGCGTGTTTTGAAGGTGTACATTCGGCTGGTGGAGCCGAAGGGGTAGGCAGGGCTACGACCGCAAGTGTTGTAAGAAGCTTTATTATGATAATAATCGCGGATTGTTTCTTTACCGCGTTATTCTATTTTATTATGGCAAAGTAAAAAAAGGTTAAAAAGTATGGAGCAGGGCTCAGATAATCTTATGATCGAACTGAAAAACGTAAGTAAGACATTTAACGGGCGTTTAGTTTTGGATGGGCTTGATCTATCTGTTAAGACCGGTGAGTCTTTGGTTATTATCGGACGTTCAGGTTGTGGAAAAAGTGTGACACTCAAACATATAATAGGCATATTGCGGCCGGATTGTGGAGAAGTCAGAGTGGACGGGAAAGATATAACGAAGCTGAATGTGAAAGAATTGAATAAGATGCGTATGAATTTTGGGATGCTTTTTCAAGGTGCCGCGCTCTTTGATTCACTGAGTGTTTTGAAAAATGTTGGATTTCAGCTTTTTGAATATTCGGAGATGACTCTGGACGAGATAAAGAGGCGTGTCGCGGAATGTCTGAGCAGAGTCGGATTAAAAGGTATAGAAGACGCTAAACCTTCGGAACTTTCAGGGGGTATGAAAAAAAGGGTAGGACTTGCCCGGGCAATATGTATGTTTCCAAAGATCATATTGTTTGATGAGCCCACTACAGGTCTTGATCCCATAATGGGGGATGTGATAAATGATCTTATAAGGCATTTGCATGATACGCTTAAAATGACTTCGGTAACGGTGACACATGATATGAAAAGCGCGTATAAGATAGCGGATCGTATAGCTATGCTTTATGATAAAAAGATAATAGCGGTAGGGACGCCTGAAGAAATAGAAAATTCCGATAATCCTATTGTGAAACAATTTGTTACCGGGGCCGCGGAAGGTCCTATAAACAGTACGGAAGATTGATAAAAGGTCACAGGGTTTTAGACTTTTTGAACCGTTAATGTTAAACGAGGAGAAGTTCATGATTAGAGATGAAAAACTTGAGATGAAAGTAGGGTTGTTCATAGGTATGGGTGTATTTATTATGTTTCTGATCGTTTTTTCAATAAGTGATTTTTATTTGCTTAAGAAAGGATACGAGATCAATGTGATATTTAGTTATGCCAACGGTTTAACAGAAAACGCTCCCGTTCGAGTGGCCGGGGTGGATGCCGGGGAGGTAAAGTCTATAGAAATATTTTATGATGAGGAAGCTGAAAAGACACGCGTTAAGGTAGGGGCATGGATCAACGGAGAATTAAATATACAGACTGACGCGGTAGCGAGAATCAATGCACTAGGACTTTTGGGTGAGCAATATCTTGAAATAACTCCCGGGGTTGTTAAAACATTTGTCGCGCCGGGAGAGACAATTATAGGGAGAACCCCTGTCAATATCGGAGAACAAATGGAAGGCATGAATGAGTTTATCCAGTCTTTCGGTAAGGTTATCAAACGTGTGGAGAAGGGCGAGGGTACGGTAGGTAAATTACTTACAGATGACGCTCTTTATAATGATCTTGAAACTATTTTAGCGGGAATAAAGAACGGAAAAGGGACTGTCGGGAAACTTCTTACCAAAGAGAAGATCTATAATGATCTGGAAAGTTTCGTAAGCGATATTAAGGCTCATCCCTGGAAACTTTTAAGTAAGCCTTCAAGACGAAAGAAAAAAACGGAAAAAAAGGCAAAAGGGACCCCCATAAAGGTTTAATTATACGGATATTAGTGTGGTGCCGTCGGTATTTCACGGGCGGGTAGTTTATTTATTTTTGTGTTATATTACGAAAGGGAGTGTGAGGTATGACTATTAGGGTTATTAGATTGTTTTTCTTACTTTTGAGTATGATCTGCGGATATTATTTGGGATATTTGTTCTTAAATTTTTCCACCGAAGGCGGAATGATAGGTTCAGCTGTTGGACTTTTGGGCGGAGCGTTTATGATCTTTGTAGAGTCTAAACTTGAGCGGGTATCAATACAGAATCTTTCCGCGTCCGCGTTCGGATTGGCGTTTGGATTTTTTATGGCATGGTTAACGAGTTTGATCTTGAGACTGGTTCCGATAGATGAAGGTGTTTATTCGTCACTTAAGATAATTTTAACGCTGATTTTTTGTTATTTGGGTATGATAATAGCCGTAAAAGGTAAAGATGAATTTAATATAGTTATTCCATATGTAAGGTTTTCCAGAGAAGACAGGCGGGATCAGGTATTTCTTTTGGATACCAGCGTAATAATAGACGGAAGGATAGCCGGTATATTCGAGACAGGGTTTTTGGAAGGAAAAGTAGTAGTTCCAAGATTCGTTCTTAATGAATTACACCAGGTAGCTGATAGTGCGGATGATCTAAAGCGTACTAGAGGGCGACGGGGTCTTGATATGTTGGAGAACATAAAAAGTATCAAAGGTATGAGCGTTGTCATACATGAAGAAGGACTTAGTGAAATAAAAGAAGTAGACGCGAAGCTTGTACGTATGGCGAAAATGTTGGATTGTCCTATTGTGACGAATGATTTTAATCTTAATAAAGTCGCGCGAATAGAAGGAGTCGCGATACTGAACATAAATGATCTTTCAAACGCGCTCAGGCCGATAGTATTTCCCGGGGAAAAAATAAATGTGTATATCAAGAAAGAAGGAAAAGAGAGAAATCAGGGGATAGCGTTCATGGATGACGGTACAATGATCGTTGTAGAAAATGGCAAAAAACTGATCGGGAAAAATATTAAGGTATCGGTGTCCAGTGTGTTGCAGACATCCGCCGGTAAAATGATATTCGCGAACGCTGTTAACGGAGTCAAAGAAAACAAGGAATGACCGCGAGTGTTACAAGGTCAAAAAAGTTACCTGAGGTTCTTTGGTCGGTAGTTTCAGCCGTAGGCTGATCCGTTACGCGGATAAAGGCAGAGAGAATGAGAGTAGGAATAGGATACGACATACATCGCTTAGTAAAAAAGATACCTATGGTATTGGGGGGTGTTAGTATATCACACACAAAAGGGCCTGTAGCGCATTCTGATGGGGACGTTCTCCTGCACGCGATTTGTGACGCTGTTTTGGGGGCTCTGGGTAGAGGCGACATAGGGATGATGTTTCCTGACACGGATCCGTCGTTTAAGGGTACTGATAGCGGAGAATTTTTAGAAAAAGTTACGGAGATAATGGATAAGGACGGATTTGTTGTCGCCAATCTGGATTGTACGGTTATTTCAGAAGATATAAAAGTGACGTCTTATCGTGAACAGATCACAAAGAATATAAGCGGTATATTGGACGTTTCTGAAAAAGTCATAAACGTAAAAGGAAAAACCGCGGAAGGGTTGGGAGAGACAGGCAAAGGCGACGCTATCGAAGCCCACGCGGTGGTGTTGTTAATAAAAAAAGACAAGAGTTAACGGAGTTTACAGGGTTTATAGAGTTAGAGTTTTTTTAAGATCAATATGGATAATGTTCCCGGATCAGGGTTTTAAACTTTTAAACATTTTGGTTTTTAAATTTTTGAATTGTTAAACTCCGGAGGAGTGATCATGACATTTGTAAACATTTTATTAGTACCGATAATTTTAGCGGTAGTTTATTATATTATCGTGCGTGTTTTTTTCTTTGGAAGTATAAAGGCGGCTATAGAGAGAGATCCGTCCGCTACAAGTTTTGCGGAGATCGCTTTTACGTATTCAGGGTTTCATGCCCTGTTTTTTTACAGGATCACTTATGCCCTGGGCAAAACGAAAGTACCATTTTTCCCCAGAGCTATATCTCAATTTGCGAAATGGATAACAGGAATAGAAATACATCCTAAAGCCGAGATCGGAAAAGGGTTTTTTATTGATCATGGTATGGGAGTTGTTATCGGTGAGACTGTGGTCATAGGGGAAAATGTAACACTTTTTCAAGGGGTAACTTTAGGCGGAACGGGTAAAGAAAAAGGTAAAAGGCATCCTACTTTGGGAAATAATGTTGTAGTCGGAGCCGGCGCTAAAGTGCTGGGGAATATTCGTGTAGGTAATAATGTGCTTATAGGCGCAAACGCGGTTGTTCTTCGCGATGTGCCTGATGATTCAACTGTTGTTGGTGTACCGGGTAGAGTTGCCAAGAGGCGGGGACAAAGAATCCCCGGAGGCATAAATCTGAATCATAGTTTACTTCCGGATCCGCTTCAGCAGTCTCTTGAAAAATTGCAGCATGAGATAGATCACATAGAGTGTGACATGGAAAAATATCATGAGGAGAAATAGGATTTGTGTTAACGTGTCAGGGACAAGAGTTAGCGAAAATATTGTTTCTGTAGACGGAAAAGGATCATTACGATGTTTGCAATATATAATACATTAACGAGGAAAAAAGAAAAATTTAAGCCGATAAAGAAAGGCAAGGTTGGAATGTATGTTTGTGGGCCTACGGTGTATGACCATCCGCATATCGGGCATATCCGCAGTGCTTATGTTTTCGATGTTATTCGGAAATATATGGAATATACGGGGTTGGAGGTATGTTTTGTAAGGAACGTAACGGATATAGATGACAAGATCATTAACAGGTCCAGTAAGGAAATAACGGAAGCGGGAGAAAAGCTGTCATTCGACGGGTTAAAAAGGAAAACACGGGAAGTATCGTCTCTTTATTTAAAAATTTATCATGACGCGCTAAAGATCTTTGGGATAACGTCACCGACAATAGAACCCAAAGCGACTGAAAACATTGAGCGAATGATAACCTTTGTACAAAGTCTTATTGATAAAGATTATGCCTATTCTTCGGGAGGTGATGTTTATTTTAGCGTAAATAAGTTTAAGGGATATGGAAAATTGTCTAATCAGGATCAGGATCAGATGGTACATGGGGCGCGGGTAGAACCCGATAAAAAGAAAAAAGATCAGCTGGATTTTGCTTTGTGGAAGGAAGCAAAACCCGGGGAGCCTTTCTGGGAAAGTCCGTGGGGTAAGGGTCGTCCCGGAT
>JAGLIU010000163.1 GCA_023142805.1 Candidatus Omnitrophota bacterium
GGATGGCATATTGAATGTTCCGTTATGAGTACGAACATACTCGGAGATCAGTTCGATATACACGGAGGCGGACTTGATCTTATTTTTCCTCATCATGAGAATGAGATCGCGCAGGCGGAAGCGGCTACAGGCGGAACATTCGCGAATTATTGGATCCATAACGGATTGTTAACGGTTAACGGTGAAAAAATGGCAAAATCTTTAGAAAATTATATTACAGTAAGTAGTTTTCTTGATAAGTACAAGGACCCGGATATTTTGAAACTGGCGTTTTTGAACAGTCATTATCGAAGTCCGATGGATTATACCGAAGATAAGATGAAGTCCAATGTTGAGGCAAAAGACCGTATAATCGGTTTTGTCACCAGGGCGGAGAAATTCATCGGAGAGAAACGTGAACATCTTTTGTCGAAACAAGCCCTTGCTCTCCGGACTGATCTTGATACAAGATTTAAAGCGGCAATGGATGATGACATAAATACTCCTCTTGCTTTGGCGGTTATCTTTGATGCTGTAAAAATGGGGAATGATATTATATCGGACAGTAAGAGTCCAGAGGAAGAAAAGAGAAATTGTTTATATGTTCTAATGAATTTTATATGGAAATGTGGAGAGATATTTAAATTGAGTTTGAAAGTGAAAAAAACCAATAAAGAAGATGAAGATAAGATATGTATACTCGTTAAAGAGCGTGAGCAGGCTAGAAATGATAAAGATTTCAAGAAAGCTGATGAGATAAGGGAGAAGCTTTTATCCGGAGGTGTGGAGATCCTGGATACTCAAGAGGGGACAGTATGGCGCAAAAAGTAGAAAAAGGTCTTTTTATAACTTTTGAAGGTCCCGAGGGATGTGGTAAGAGTACGCAATCGCGCCGTATATGCGAAGAGTTAAGGGCAGAGGGATATGATGTCATACATACCGTCGAACCCGGGGGGACAAGTTTGGGGCAGAATATTCGGGCTTTACTTTTAGAGAAAGAGTCCATAGAGTTAAGCCGTAAAGCGGAAATTTTGCTGTTTGAAACTGATCGTGCTCAGCATGTAGAACAGATTATTGTTCCGGCTCTCCTGGAAGGCAAGATCGTTATTTGTGACCGATATAACACAGCGACGTTCGCGTATCAAGGATATGGTTTGGGCGCGGATATGGAATTTATAAAAAAAATAGATGATGCCGTTACCGGTGGACTGGAACCGCATCTTACTGTTCTAATGGATATAGATGTGGAGACAGGGCTTAAACGCGCGGGTAATACGGGAGTCGCGGACAGGATGGAAAAAAGAGATCTGAAGTTTCATGAAAAAGTAAGAGCGGGATATCTTGATCTCGCGGAAAAATATCCTAAAAGGATAAGAGTTATAAAGGTTAATGATGGTATAGATGAAGTATATGGATTGGTGAGGAAACAGGTTTATGATATTGTTGAAAGATATAAAAGATCAGAATAAGACTGTAAGGTATCTTTCCAACAGCCTTTTATCCGGAAGAAGAGCGAATAGTTATCTTTTTTTCGGACCTGAAGGTGTAGGGCGTGCTTTGTGCGCGAAAGCGTTTATAGCGACGCTTATATGTCCGGAGAAAAAAATACAGTCAGAAGCATGCGGTGTTTGTCCGGCATGTTTAAGGATTGAAAGATCCGAACATCCTGATTTGATATGGATAAAACCCGGGAAAAATAAGGCTATAAAGATCGATGAGATCCGCAAAGTAAAAAACATTTTGAATCTTAAACCGTATGAGGCTTCTAATAGCGTCTGTGTTATTGAAGACGCGCATTTTATGACCACAGCCGCCTCCAACGCTCTTTTAAAAGTTATGGAAGAACCTCCGGGGGACGCGTTATTTATACTTATAACGAGTAAAAAAGAACTTTTACTTGAAACCGTGGTATCCAGATGCAGTGAGGTGAAGTTCGGAAGTATGTCCGTGAATACCGTTAAAGATATAATAATGGAAAAAGAAAATAGTATTGACGAGAAAGACGCTAAATTTTTAGCGGTTTTTTCTCAAGGTTCACCCGGACGGGCATTAGAGATGATAAAAGAGGATATTTCAGGGAGAAAAGATAGAATATTCGCGATGATGGATATGATCGTTAAAGAAAAAAACGCGGGTTGTCTTAACTGGATATCCGATCATAAGGATAAATTGCTCGAGGATATAGAGATGCTTATAATGTCTTCCAGAGATGCGGTCATGTATAAAGAAGGATTGGATGATCTGATCCTTGACAGAGATATACGAGGTTATAAGATGTTAGAGGGATATGGAGTGGATAAGATACAAGATGTATTGGAAAGTTTGATAAATATGAAATTGGCATTAAGGGGTAATGTTAATTCAAAATTGGCGGCGCAGGTGCTGCCGGGAATGCTTAAATGATCGGAAAATGGTCTTCGCCAGAGGCGGAAGATCCAATAGATAGGAGCAAGATCGATGCAAAAAGTAGTGCAGGTACAATTGCGCGCGGCAGGTGAGATAAAATATTTCACAGCAGGCGGAATGAAATTTGAAATAGGAGATAAAGTAATAGTTGAAGCGGATCGAGGGCTGGAATATGGTGAGATTATTTCCGCCAATGAAGAAGTTTCAGATATAAGTTCTTCGGAAGGGTCTTTACGTAAAATAATACGTAAAGCGAATCCTTGGGATGAGAAGCAGATCGCGAAAAATAAGAGTAAAACGAAAGATTTAATGAAAGTGTGCTCAAAAAAGGTAGAAGAGCATAAGCTTCCCATGAAACTTGTTGACGCGGAATATTCTTTTGACAGGTCAAAGATCATATTTTATTTTACTTCCGAAAACCGTGTTGATTTTAGGGAACTCGTGAAAAATCTGGCCAGCATTTTCAGGGTACGTATAGAACTTCGGCAAATAGGAGTACGTGACGAGGCTCGTATGCTCGGGGGACACGGGCCATGCGGCAGGAGTCTTTGTTGTATGTCTTTTTTGAAAAATTTTGATCCTGTTACCATAAAAATGGCAAAAGTGCAAAATCTTCCGCTTAATCCTTCTAAAATATCCGGTCTTTGCGGAAGGCTGATGTGTTGTCTGGGATATGAGTATGAAAATTACAAAAAATGTTCCAAAGATCTTCCTCGAGAGGGACAAGAAGTTGAAACTGTTCATGGGACAGGGAAAGTAATCGGTGTTAATCCCTTAAACCGGAGTGTTACGGTAAATTTTGGAGAAGGAAAGATCAAAGAAGTGAAAGTAGATGAGGTGAAGAGATTGAAAAAAGAAAAGAAAGAAAAGAAAGAAAAGAAATGAAGAAATTATACATAACGACCCCGATTTATTATGTAAACGCTAATCCTCATATCGGTCATGCCTATACACAGGTTATTGTGGATATTCTCGCTCGATTTTATAGAAGCATAGGTACTGACGTTTTCTTTTTAACGGGTACGGATGAGCATGGTGAAAAGATCGAGGAAGCGGCGCTTGCGGCAGGGTTTAAACGGGGAGAAGAGAAAAAATTCGTTGATGGCATAGTAAATAATTTTAAAAAAGTATGGGAAGTTTTGAATATAGAATATGACGGATTTATTAGGACAACTAACGATGAGCACAAAGAAGTAGTTCAGGATTTTTTAAACAGGATGAAGGCAAAAGGGGATATATACATTGGGGAATATGACGGTTGGTTTTGTACTCCTTGTGAAACTTTTTGGACGGATACCCAGGCTGAAGACGGGATATGCCCGGATTGCAAGCGTCCGGTTGAGCGTATTAAGGAGAAAAATTATTTTTTCAAAATGAGTAAATATCAAACTTGGCTGATAGATCATATAAATAGCAATCCGGAATTTATAATGCCTGAATTCAGGAAAAATGAAGTTTTGGGTTTTTTGAAGGAAAATTTGAACGATTTATGTATTTCACGCCCTAAAACGAGAAGTCCGTGGGGTGTGGAACTTCCGTTTGATAAGGATTATGTTGTTTATGTGTGGTTTGACGCGCTTATAAATTATATCTCCGGGATAAAAGAACATATGGATAAGTTCTGGCCGGCTGATCTTCATGTGATAGCGAAGGATATACTGCGGCATCACGCGGTTTATTGGCCTATAATGTTAAAAAGTGCCGGATATGAGATGCCGAATACCATTTTTGCGCACGGATGGTGGAAGATGGGAGGAGAGAAAATGTCCAAATCCAAAGGAAATATAGCGGATCCCACAGAATTGGCGGAAAAATATGGGGTTGATCCTGTACGTTATTTTCTAATTAAAGCCGTAACCCTCGGGTTGGATGGGACTTTTAGCGAAGATTCTCTAGTGACTATTTATAATAATGATCTTGCTAATGACCTGGGAAATTTATTGAATAGAACTCTTACGATGGTGGAGAAATATTTTGGCGGGGTTACTCCTGAGATCTTACAGGATCCGGGTTGTGATGAGCAGAAAAAAAGAAGCGAGTTTCTTAAAGATGAAGTTGGAGATTTGTTGGAAGTTGTATACCGGAATATGACCGGTAAGAAATTACAGTTAAAACAAGTTCTTGACGCGATAATGGGGGCTATCAATAAAGCAAATAAATATATAGAAGAATCGGCGCCATGGAAATATTCAAAAGAGAACAATATGAAAGCTGTGAAGCTGATCATCGCGGATCTATTAGACATTCTAAGAGACGTTACGATCGCTATTAACCCATTTATGCCGGCTACAGCCGCTAAGATGAAAGAACAACTTGGTTTAAAAGAAGAAGATATTAATTTCGGTTCGGATCTTGACGGGAATATGTATCGCGGTAAAGCGCGGAGTTCTGATTGGCGAAGATTTCCCGGTGGAACAAAAGTCAAAAAGGGTGAGCCGTTATTTCCCAGAATAAATTAAGGGCATGATCCCGCCTTGTTTCTTACTCTATGATCCGGGACCTTACGGGGAGGTAAAAAGTGCAGTTGGTTGATACTCATTGTCATTTGAACCTTGAAAACTATAATAATGACCTGGATCTGGTTTTAGAAAGAGCGGGGGGTAGTGGTGTTGTTCGAATGATCGTTCCGGGTATAGACGTCGCAAGTAGTCAAAAAGCGGTTGAGTTATCAAAAAAACATTATCAGATATTCGCGGCGGTTGGAATTCATCCTCATAGCGCGGATGAGGTAACAGATAAAGATCTATCTTTTCTGAAAGAGATAATAACCAATAACAACAAAATAGTGGCTGTAGGTGAGATAGGTCTGGATTATTACAAAAAATATTCCGACCCTGAAAACCAAAAAACTCTTTTTGAGAGGTGTCTTTCTCTCGCGAAAGAGGTGAAACTTCCCGTGATATTGCATAATCGCGAAGCTTCCTCGGAGCTATTAACTATATTGAAAAATACTTTTCCTGACGAGGTAAAAGGGGTAATGCATTGTTTTTCGGCGGATAAAGCTATCTTGAAAAAAGTTTTAGACATGGGGTTATACGTGTCTTTTCCTGGCAACATAACATTTCCAAAAGCCGAGGGAATTAGAGATCTGATCAGATATGTTCCTTTGGAAAAGTTGTTTCTAGAGACCGATTCCCCTTATATGACACCTGTTCCTTTTCGAGGTAAAAGAAATGAACCGGCATATGTTCGTAATATGCTGGATATATACGCGAACATATACAGACTTACTCCGGAAGACGTAGCGCGAACTACTACACATAACGCGAATCAATTGTTTGACCTTGATATTGAGGAAGAAAGCATGATAGCTTATGCCATAAGAGATTCTTTGTATCTTAATATTACAAACAGATGTACGAATCGATGTGTTTTTTGTGTCAGGCAGTATTCGGATTACGTGAAGGGGCATAACTTGAAATTATCGCATGAGCCGAGCGTTGAAAAGACTTTGGAGGCTATGGGAGATATTTCCGGGTTTGACGAGGTCGTGTTTTGCGGATACGGAGAGCCGACAATAAGAATGGACATTATCAAAGAGATAGCTTCTTATGTTAAGCGCGAAGGGGGCAAGGTAAGGCTTACGACTAACGGGCAGGGGGATCTCATAAACGGGAGAGAGATCGCTCAAGAGCTTTCGGGTCTTGTGGATAATGTATCAGTGAGTTTGAACGCTCCTAACAGCGAAGCATACGATAAATTATGCCGGTCGGATTTCGGACGTGAAGCATATGATGCCATGATCAGATTTATCGAATCCTGTCAAAAGCGCGGGATAGATGTAGAGCTTACATGTTTGGATATGATAGGGGAAGAAGCGGTTGGAGAGTGCAAGGAAATAGCGAGAAAGTTAGACGTGAATTTCAGGCTGAGATATTTGGACGCGGTAGGATAAAAAAAAGAGGATGAATCCTCAATTATAATTTCAATTATATAGATCATGTCAAAATTTACCAAATTTATCAGGGAGAATAGACTTTACCTAATACTTTTTATTTTTGTATTATGTGTTAACATCTTGATCTTAAAGGGAACCATTGTTGAGAAAAACGGGATAAAAGACGCGGGGTTGTCGGAAGAGTTCCTTGAATCGGGAAAACCGAAAAAAAGTTTATTTGACGAAGAAGATATAGCTCTGCGTCAGAAAAAATTTGAGAAGTTAATAAAAGAAAACCCGTCGATGGGTATGTTTTTCGCGTTTTTTAACATGGCCGTTTTTTATGTTCTTTTCTTAGGAATAGGTATAGATATTTATTTAATTTCGCGGTGGATAAAAAAGAAGACTGTTAAATTAAATTGTGTTGAACAAAAAAAACCACTTTGGAGTATTCCCGATATAATCCGCGTTGTACTGATATTTCTTTCTATTGGATACGTTTTTATGATAGTACAAGAAAAATTCGCGAACAGGTGGCCGCTTTTATACAACGAAAATTTTCGTATGGTATTTAATACTGCCAGTATGAATATAATAGTGATAGGTGTGATAATGTATTTTGTTGTGAGCAAATACGGTCAAAGCATAAAAGAAATAGGATTGTCTCCGGCAAATATCGCGGGAAATATTTTTTACGCGGTAATCGGATATATCGCCATAATACCGATAATAGTGTTAATAATGACAGCGACATTTTTTACGGTAAAGTGGATAGGGTATAAACCTCCCGTACAGCCTATAGTGAGGTTATTCGCTGAGGAAAAAATAGTATCGGTTTTGTGGATGTCCACAATATTTGCCGCTATTTTTGGACCGGTAGCTGAAGAGATATTTTTCCGGGGTTTTATGTATCCGGCGGTTAAAAAGAAAATGGGGATCTTTCTCGGGATCATGATCACTTCTTTTCTGTTCGCGCTTTTACATGCTCACATTGTGGGGTTTTTACCTATAATGGTTTTAGGAGTACTTCTTGTATATTTGTATGAAAAAACAGGATCCATTGTTCCTTCGATCATAGTGCACATAATGCACAATGTAAGTATGCTTGTGATCGTTTTCATTACAAGAAGTATAGGGGTTTGAGTATAGATCTTATCAAAGGCGGATTTATGATAATTGACACCATAAGATGGAACAAAACAAATGTGAAACTTATAGACCAGAGGCTTCTCCCCGGCGAATTGAAATATGTCGAGTGTTTTACGGATAAAGATATTTATGAAGCTATAAAAAAGATGAAAGTAAGAGGTGCCCCGGCTATAGGGGTTGCCGGAGCGTACGGGGTGTATCTTGGCGCTAGAGAGAGCAAGGCTAAAGATATAGCAAATTTCAAAAAGGATCTTAAAAAAACCATTAAATATCTAGCGGCCGCGCGTCCTACCGCGCGTAATCTTTTTTGGGCGCTTGAAGAGATGGAAAAGGTGATTATAAAGTATCAGGACAAATCGATAAGTTTGGTAAAAAATATGTTATTTAAAAAAGCCAATGATATTCTTAAGGAAGACATAAAAATATGTCGAACTTTGGGAAAACACGGAGCGAAACTTTTTAAAAAAAACTCTACGGTCTTAACGCATTGTAACGCGGGTGGGCTCGCGACCGGTGGTTATGGTACAGCATTGGGAGTTATACTGTCGGCCGCGAAGAAGATCAAACAAGTGTACGCGGATGAAACCAGACCTGTTCTTCAGGGCGGACGTTTGACCGTGTGGGAACTTGTTAAGTATAAAATACCTGTAATTCTTATATGTGATAATATGGCGGCTTCACGTATGGCGGAAGGAAAAATAAACGCTGTGGTTGTGGGAGCGGATCGAATATCGTCTAATGGTGACACGGCAAATAAGATAGGAACTTATAATCTGGCGATACTCGCTAAATATCATAAAATTCCTTTTTATGTAGCGGCTCCGGTCTCTACATTTGATCTTTTGTCGAAAACAGGGAAAGATATATCTATAGAGGAAAGGTCTCCTGATGAAGTCAGAAAAATGGGAAACAAAAACTTAACAGTAAAAAACGTAAGGGTTGAAAACCCTTCCTTTGATGTGACTCCCGTAAAACTCATAACAGCGATCATTACCGAACGGGGAGTGATCCAAAGACCGACGAGAACGAAAATAAAAAAAGTTATTGAATAAGGAGAAGGAAGCTTTCGTGTTCCGAATTGATTATGCGGGAATTGAAGTTTATTGAATACTTAAGAAGACAGGCGGGTAATCCCGGAAAAGAAGTGAAGATCGGTATCGGTGATGATTGTGCCGTGTTTGATCTGGATAAAAAGCAATATCTTCTATGGGCCGTGGACATGCTGGTTGACGGGACACATTTCGATCTTGATAAAACGTCTCTCCAAAATATAGGGCGCAAAGCGGTATCGGTCAATATAAGCGACATCGCGAGTATGGGGGGAACTCCTAAATATATTACGGTGAGTATAGGTGTTCCCTCAAAGTTTATGCCGGGTGACTTAAAAAAAATATACAAAGGGATATTTGATATATGCAAAAGATATAATGTGCGGGTAGTAGGCGGAGATACGAACCGTTCCAAGAATTTGGTAATTGATGTATCAATTATAGGCACGGTTCGGAAAGAGAAGCTTATTACGCGTTCCGGGGCAAAGGAAAAGGACTTAGTGGTGATAACGGGTCCCGTTCGGGATGGAAAGAAGACTCACATGAATTTTTCCCCGAGGCTGGATATATCGAAAATGCTTGCTAAATATAATATAAATTCTATGATAGATACCTCGGATGGCATTGCTCCGGATCTTTCGCGTATTTGCGTTGAAAGTCGCGTGGGCTGCAGGCTGTATGAAGAAAGTATTTCTCTTGTAAAGGGATTGAAGTTAAAAGACGCGATGTATTACGGAGAAAGCTTTGAACTTTTGTTTACGGTAAATGTAAATGAAACGAAAAAGATATTCAGAGACAAAACCTTGAAAAAGAAATGTTTTGTAATAGGTGAAATGGTGGAGGAAAAAAGTGGCAGGAAGATCACGGGTAAAGATGGAAAGTCCCGGTTATTGAGGTTTGAAGGCTATAGGCATATTTAAAGAATGAAAAGCGAAAATAAAGGATCAAACTTGATCTTAATTTATAATGACATTTAAAACTAAAACAATTACATATTCTCCCGAAGAAACCATGTCGTTCGCGGAAAGTATTGTCGGGATCCTGGAGCGGGGAGACCTGATAGCGCTTATAGGTGATCTGGGCGCGGGAAAAACAATGTTCGTAAAAGGATTGGCTAAAGGTTTGGGGGTTCAAGATCATCTTTATGTGAATAGTCCGTCATTTGTGATAATGAAGGAATATAGAGGCGAAAAAAAACTGTATCATTTTGATGTTTACAGGCTTGAAGAAAAAAGTTTTGTGGAAACATTGGATTATGAAAAGTATTTTTATGGAAATGGTATCACAGTTATAGAATGGGCAAACAAGATTAAAAATATACTTCCGGAAAAATATCTGGAAGTAAAAATAGAATATAGAGGATTGGCGGAGCGGGAGATAATGATCAGGAAAATTGGCCAAAAATAAAATAAAATAAAGAATGAAGGGTAAGTTCCAGGGGCAAAAGTCGATTTAAAAGTCGCGGTATGGTGTAGAATATTTAATAACAGATCCGGTTTTTGATCAATTTTGTATTTTTATTATGAAAACATTAGCGTTTGATACAT
>JAGLIU010000164.1 GCA_023142805.1 Candidatus Omnitrophota bacterium
AAAAGGGGGATTAATCCCCCTTTTTTCATTTTATAGTCGAGCGGAGGAGAGGCAGAAATAATACAAAAGTAATGACTGCCGAATCGCGTTCTTCGCCGAGAGGCGAAGGTTGATGCTGGTAACGTAATAAAGATATAGATAAGTAAGAAGAATAAAGAAGTTACCAGCCTATCGGGCGTACCATAAAATAAAAAAAAGAGGGACTGTCCCAAGCGAATGAAATAAGCGCGTGTCCCCCTTTTTTATGGTCGCGCCAAAAGAATATTGCTTTCTATTTGTTGAATGATTTAACGTTTTTTTCAGTAGTGACCTTCTTATTCCCCCCTATTTTTTTATTCGTTCATCAACTATTTTCTCTTTAATTTACGAACTCAATAGACTGTAAAGCCTCTGTAATGTATAATAAGTTTAATAAAAGAGAATGATGTAGGGATAATTATGACAATAGCTAAAAATAGAGACATTATTGAGGATATAGGCGATTTTTTAGAAGATAAACTCCCTATAAAACTTGGAGTGAACAAAAAAAATGAGCTTACAAGACTTATTTACGAGATCTCTTGTGCGCGGAATTGTTCTTTTCTTGAGGTTGTTAGATTATCGGATATTGAGAAGCTTATATCCGATGGGAAAAGTGGTTTGTTTCATGGTGTTAAGAAAAGGCTTCTTGAGATAAGATATCCGTCTTTTGACGCGTCACAAAAACTTCAGATCAAGCCAGTGAAGATTGGTTTCCATGAACAAGGGGCTGGTGCGTGGGATTCCAACTTATATCCGAAGAATATTTTTGTAGAAAAAAACACAAAAGACCTTGAGTGGACAAGATCTTTTGTGAATAAATTTCCTCAGTCAAAAATTATATATATAGATAATGCCGCTAAGTCAGCGTCTTTTTTAAGGGCAAAAGATCCTGTTGAGGTATATAACCTTCGGAGAGATAATATCTTTCTAGTCCAGGCAAAAACGGCGTTTGTAAAAATATGTCCGTGCACAAAAAATTGTATAAGGTGCGGATATCAGATATTAAATATTGGATTTGGATGTCCCATAGATTGCGCTTATTGTTATTTGCAGACGTATAGTAACGCTCCTGGGATGGTGTTGGCGGCTAACACAGAAGATTATTTCGACAGTATAAAACAATTGGACGAAAAGGTCGGTAACCCGACTAGGATAGGGACGGGGGAGTTTACTGATTCTCTTGCTTTAGACAAATATACGGAATATTCGAAAAAGCTTATACCTTTTTTTCGAGGAATGAAAAATCTGATCTTAGAATTTAAAACTAAAGTTGTGGATATTGATAATGTTTTAAATGAAGAACCCCATGAAAATATAGTTATTTCCTGGTCCATAAATACCCCGGATATTGCTACACGATATGAAAACGGAGCGCCTGATGTAAAGGCAAGGATTAATGCCGCCAATCTCGCGGCAAAGAAAGGGTATAAGGTGGGATTTCATTTTGACCCTATGGTTTATTATTCTGAATGGGAAAATGATTATAGAAATATAGTAAAAGAACTTTTCTCTCATGCCGCGATAAGACAGAATACGGTTTGGATCAGTCTTGGTACCTTGAGATATACTCCGGGACTTAAACAGATAGCGGAACGCCGATTCGAGGATATGCTAATGTTCTACAACGGGGAGTTTTTTTCTGATCTGGACGGGAAACTCAGATATCCCAGGGTCTTACGGATAGAGATGTATAATAAAATGGTCGATTGGATAAGAGCTTTTAACGCTTCGTGTTGGGTGTATTTGTGCATGGAGCCGAAAGATGTATGGGAAGACACTAAGTTAAAAAGACAAAGGTATTAGGTAATATGGACCTATATGATATTGATAGATCTATGAGCGATATTGAAAAGAGTATAAATTTTTATTCACGCGTTCTTCCGTTAAATCAGTCTGAAGAAAAAGAAAAGTTTCTTAAATATACAGGATTGAACAGAACATATAATCCTGTATTTAGCTATAAAAGCAGGGATCTCCGTGAGGAGAAAAGAATTTTAGTAGAATTATTGTCTGTGCTGAATAAAAATAAAGAACTATCGGATTTAAAACGCTTTTTTGCCGATAAAATAAAATTTATGATAGCACAACTTAATCTTTTGGAGAGTGAAGACGCCGAGTTCGGGAATAAAGCTGTAGCGTTACATGGTAAGATCGATGATGAATGTTTACGACAAGCAGAACAAATACTTGTTAGTACCAAAAAAGAGGGGTACATTTTTCCTCCGGAGACGATAACACCTGAAGAGATGGTCTCCATATTAAAAGGGGAGCTTGAAAAGGACAATATTAATTGGCGATGCGTTATGAGTCCGAATATGATCCCTAAAATAACGGTATCCGGCGCGAAAAAAACGATATATATAAACTCATATATTAATTATACACAAGATGAGGTGGAAAGACTCAAGGTTCATGAGATAAAGGTTCATATCTACAGGGGCGAGAATGGGGCAGAACAGACCCTACGGATATTTCAGGAAGGCTTTGCCGGGTACAATGAAACAGAGGAGGGACTGGCTATAGTCGCGGAAGAAAAATACGGTTGTTTGAAAAAAGACCGGAGACAGATGAAACTTTACGCGGCCAGAGCTCTAGGCTCGGATCTCTGCGGAAGAATGAGTTTTTATGAAGCATTTAAAGAAATGCGCGAGTTTTTACCGGAGGACATTTCGTATAGGATAATTGAACGGGGAAAAAGGGGGATGCGGGATACCTCCGTACCCGGAGGGATGACAAAGGGATATCATTATATCAGCGGGTGGCTTAAAATGAAAAAGTATATTAAAAATGGAAATGATCTGAGTATACTTTATGTCGGCAAGGTTGGACTCGGGGATATAGACGCGATAAAACGATTGAGGGATAAAGGATTGGTGAAAAGTCCAAGGCATCTTCTCAGTTTTGTATAAATAAGCGAGAGGAGTATGGCTTTTTTCATTTGTCTTCGGAGAAAACTTAGGTAAAAAACTGATATGAATATTACAGAATATGTGAAAGAGAGATATCCTGTATGGGGATGGATCGGTCAGCGCACGCATGACGCGGCGGGAATAAACGCTGTTCTTCCGTTAGATTTTATTATAAGTTGTGATCATGGCAGGGATATACCATATTATTTTCCGAAGGAGGATGTTTTTTCCGTTGAACAACAGGGATCCGGACGTAAGGACTGGTCGAATGAAGATTTAAAAGACGCTATTTCAGGGGATCTTGGGAAAAGGGTTTTTGAATATTTTAAAAATCACAATACCGATATTAATCTTTTATGTTATAGATCGTTGCAGCAGTTAGAGCCGGGATATAACAGGTTTTATCCGAGAATAAAGATGTATGGAGTGAAAGAGAAACTTAAGACATATTTTGATAATAAAAATATGTTTTTTGATATGTTACCCGAACTTTCTCTTCCGAGACCGAATGGGATGAAAACTAAACCGGGAAAGCATAGTTTCGAAGATTTGAAAAAAGATTTAAAAATACCGTTTGTTGTGCAGTTTCCTTATGGGTCAAGCGGTCATTTTACGTTCATAATTCAAAAAAAAGAAGAATATAATAAGGTTCGTGAGAACTATTCCGATGTTGTAGTTGTTATAAGGGAATATGTAGAAGGTTATTCTCTAAATATTAACGCGATAATTTTAAGTACAAATGTGGGGACTAAGGTTCTGTGTTCATCCCCATCAGTGCAGATCACCGGTGTGCCTGAATGCAGTAATTATATGTCATCATTTTGCGGTAATGATTATTCCGCGGTGAGGGAAGTAGATAGTTTTGTAATAGAAAAAGTTAAGGAGTATACTAAAAAGATCGGTGACCGGATGTCGGGGGCAGGGTATAGGGGGATCTTCGGAATGGATTTTATCGTAAACGAAGATACGGTCTATCCGATAGAGATTAACCCCAGGTTTCAGAATTCAACTTCGTTGTATACAATGCTGAACGCGCGGTTAGGCCATAAAGAAAGGACGCTTTTTTTGTTACATATCGCGGAATTTCTTCAAAAAAGAGATGAGAGGATGTGCCGGTATATAGAAGATTTTTCAGAAGATGACCTGTTGAGTCCCATAGAGGGAGCTCAGATCATATTGCATAATAAAAACAAATTAAATATAATTACGGGCGAGTTTTTACCGGGGATTTATCAACAAAATAAGGAAAAATTCGATCTTGTTGAAAAAAGCGCGATATTTAACGCTTACAATACGGAAGAAGATATTCTTGTAACTTGTGGGGTTCCCGAGCAGTATACTACCATACACCCTAATGCGTCTATTTGTAAGGTACAGATGTTGAAAAGTGTATTGTCTCCAGACTTGACAAGTTTGTCGACGGAAGCAAAAAATATAGTAGTTGAAGTTTATGAAAAGCTGGGGTTGAAAGACGAAGAGGAAGCTAAGAGGGGAGTCATAATATGATCCAAAGGGACGCGAAGTTTTATGCCGCGGGATTTGAAGGAGAAAACCCGCGAGAAGCTCCGTTTTATTTAAGGGCTCTTGTGTTTGACGGAAAAGACGGAGATTTTAATAGTTCTCTTATTAACGAATTTAATGTGTTTCTAGAGAACAGAAATGAGGGAAACAAAGAGTGTTTATCGATTCCTTCAGACGGAAGTGACTGTATGCCGCGGAAGATCATAATTGTAAACGCTTCGCATGACGATTTGCCGACATCGTATGAAACCGCGCGTATATTTGAAAACTTTTGCGAAGAAAAGGGGTATGGTATTTCGGCAAAAGTAGTTAACAGTAGGGACGATCTCATGGGGGAGATCAAAGGTGTGGAAAAAGAAGTTTTGCTCATCAGCCAATGTGTGGACAAACATGTTTACAATGTTGAACTGTCTTCCGAGTTGGAGGATAGAGGTGTGGTTATAGTTCCGGGAAAGATCACCGCTCCGGGAAGTGTGTTTTCGGATAAAGATAGTACGTATAAATTGCTTTCGGAAAACGGAAAAAAATGGGATATGGTCGCGAGGTATAGAAAGGTAACGGTTAAGGACAAAAGTATAAGGGATGTAGTTGACGGCATTTTTTCCTCCATAGAAGAGATCGAGGAGGAAACGGGACAAGCGATTTTTTTTGTAAAACCTCATGAAGGAGGCGGTGGGCTTGGGGGATTTCGTGTAACTAAAAACAATGATGGATATGTTCTCCCTGATCTTTCAAAGGTTACGGGAGATAGTTCTGAAGTCCATCCTACTTTTATCGATCTTGATGTGGAAAATGAACATAAATTACGCGAACTTTTATGGGTACATAGATTATTCGCGACTGATGAAGAATTATCTTCAAATTATTTGAAAGTACAGCTTCCTCTCGACGGTAAGGAAGAAAAAGAAGCTATCGCGATATTAAAAGAATATCTTTTGGAAAGCAGAAAAAAAAGAAGAAAGAAGCTGAATTGTATGACTATAACCAAGGAAGAAGCTAAAAATAGATTAAAGTCAGCTATTAATATCTTTGAGAAAAAATTTAATAGAAGATATCTTCCACTGGTAAATGAACATATAAATTTTGGATTATGGGGACTCAGAGCGCACTATCGTTTATCTCGCGGGGGACCTTTTCTCGAAACTATGTATCATAGGGTGTTTCAGCTTGCTTTTACTGAAGAAGGTTTAGGATACTTAGGAGCGGATAATATTTCCAATAAACAAACAGGGGATCTCGAAATATTAAGGTTAGGTCCTGTTAATAGAATAATGATGGATGCTGTTGGGGGTAAAGACGCTCTTTTTGAAACATTATTGAAAGGGGCGGAAGCTCTTATGTCTCTCAATGATCTTATCAAGGGGGAAGATAGATGCCGGGTACCCCTAAGAGTACAAATTGATCTGGCTGCTGTTTCCAGGCGTATAGGCGAAGGTAATGCCGATACTGCCAGGGGTTTGTGTCTGGCTTCACGCTGGACGGAATTTGTTTACAATGCCCGGGAATGGCTCAAGGATAGTTTGTCTTATTACGCGTGGAAAAAAAGTTTAAAATATTGATCCATGTTTTGTGGTAATAACTTTCAGTTTGGTTATGACTATAATTCCATTATAGAATAACTGGATCTAATCCGGAAAACACTCGAAATTATAATTTTGGTGAAATATTTTACTTAATT
>JAGLIU010000165.1 GCA_023142805.1 Candidatus Omnitrophota bacterium
ATAACTTCAGTGGGATATTTTACTTAATTCGTAACCCCTAATAGAGAATTGGCGATCTATACTATTTTGTGTCAACTTGGTTCGCGTTCTCCCTCTATGTCTGTGTTATAGACATTACATGGATGTTCAAATAAGACTAGACACCGTATATAAAAAATGTTACCATAGCCTGTGTTTTCAAGGGAAAAGCAAGCCCATAGTTAGAAATGTTTATGAAAAAATAGGGACGTCACCGCTTTACAGTGAGACGTCCCTATTCATTTTGTAGTAAGGAGGGTCAAACCATGAGCGATGGGAATAATGAAAAGATACTTGTAGCCGGAGGAGCGGGATATATTGGTTCACATATGGTAAGGGTTCTTATTGAAGCGGGATTGGACCCCGTGGTTATAGATAATCTCAGTACCGGATACAGGGATTTTGTCCCGGGAAAAGTGCCTTTTTATGAAGCCGATCTGAGGGAGCCGGGAGTGTTTTCCGAGCTTATCAAAACTCATCATATATCCGGTGTGATATATTTCGCGTCTCATATTGAAGTTGGAGAATCCGTTATCGATCCATTGAAATATTATGATAACAATCTCATATCATGTATAAATCTTATCAGGGCCATGAAAGAAAATAGTATTGATAGAGTAGTGTTCTCTTCGACAGCGGCGGTTTATGGTGATCCTGAATGTGTTCCGGTTAAGGAAGACGCGGTACTTGCTCCTAAGAACCCCTATGGCCGTTCTAAGATGATGATGGAGAAAATGTTGTCCGATGCCGGTACCGCATATGGGTTGAAATGTGTGATACTGAGATATTTTAACGTTGCCGGAGCGTTTCCCGGCGGAGAAATAGGAGAAAAACATGTTCCGGAAACACATTTGATACCGAATGTATTAAAGTCGATTAAAAATGATAATTGTGAGTTTAATATATTTGGTGATGATTATTCTACTCCTGACGGTACTTGTATAAGGGATTATGTTCATGTAGTTGATCTTTGCGGCGCGCATTTGAAGGCTTTGAGGTATTTAGAAGGTAACATATCCGGGATATTTAATCTGGGCAGTGGGAAAGGTTTTTCAGTGAGGGAAGTACTTGAGACAGTTATGAAAGTAACCGGTCAGAAGATAGAAGCGAACGTATTGGATCGGCGTGATGGTGATCCTGAAAGGCTGGTAGCTTCTATAGCGAAGGCGAAAGATGTCCTGGGATGGGAACCTGAATATGGACTTGAAGACATGATAAGAACGGCTTGGAAATGGGAAAATAACTTGTGCTAACGCGTTAAATACGATAAGTAAAGGAAAAGTTCTTCTATTTACACGGTATCTGGATTATCTAAGAAATATGTGGTATAGTTTTACCTGTTATTTTTAAGAGAGATACTTGCGGTTATTCCCAAGGAGTTTAATAGTTAACTGACAGGTAGTTTTGAATTGGGAGGGTTAGAGATAAAGCGCGCGCCTGTAGCTCAATTGGATAGAGCAACTGGCTTCGAACCAGTAGGTTGTAGGTTCGAGTCCTACCGGGCGCGCCACTTTTCACCGTGTTCAGAATGGCGACGCGAATTACGCAGTGAAAAACAGTGGGTTTGGGTAATTTACGTATGTTTTTCCGGATTTTATTTGGGAGAGTTTATTTGTACAAACAAAATACGGTAAAGCATTCGCGCTCATTAGGGATGGCTCGTACATTGTAGAAGAGGTTGTATTCCTCTTAATAAAATGGAGAATTGATCATGAAAAACAGAGTAGAAAAAGTTTATGATGAGTTGGTAACAGGTATACAAGATTATGCCAAAAAGAATGGTTTTGCAAGAATTGTTGTGGGTCTGTCAGGAGGTATAGATTCCGCGGTTACGTGTTGTCTTGCCGCGGCGGCTTTAGGCTCAAAGAATGTTTTGGGCTTATTTTTGCCATCTAAGTATTCTTCTTCTGATAGTGAAGTGTATGCCAGGCGTCTCGCGGAGAATCTTGGAATAGAGTTCAAAGTTGTATCCATCGGTGGTATTTATGATTCTTATTTAGATATTTTGGAAAAAGATCTAAAAGGTAACGAAGGTAAAAATATCGAAATATATCACCAGAATATACAGGCAAGGATAAGGGGCAATATTTTGATGGCCTTTTCAAACAGGTTCGGGTATTTGGTGCTTGCGACAGGGAATAGAAGCGAAGCCATGATGGGTTATTGTACCTTATATGGTGACACGGTCGGAGGGCTTGCTGTTCTCTCTAACGTTTTGAAGAAGGGTGTATATGGATTAGCGGAGCGTATTAATCAGGGAAACGAAATAATACCGAAAGAAATTATAGAACGTATACCATCGGCAGAATTGAAGCCCGGGCAGAGAGATGAAGATAATCTTCCTCCGTATGATATATTGGATGATATTTTGCATTCTTATCTAGATATTGGGATGTCTCCCGGGGAGCTTAAAGAAAAGGGGTATGCGCAAGATGTAGTTGAGGATGTACTTTTGACCATAGATAGAACGGAATATAAAAGAAAACAATGTCCACCGGGGATAAAGGTAAGTGAAAAAATATAAAAAGGAGTAATCATGGCTAACGAAACAGTTTTTAAGCGATATAAAGGTAATCCGATCATAACGGCAAACGCGGTACCTCGCGCTAATAGTATACATAACAGCGCGGTAGTTTCTTTTGAGAATGGATATGCCGGTATTTTTAGGGTGGATGAAGTAGATTTTAATTTCACCATGCATAGTGGAAGAAGTAAGGATGGGATTAACTGGAAAATAGATCCGGAACCGATAAAAATGGAATGTGCCGATCCTGAAATACCGATAAACGCGCGTACATATGATCCTCGCTTAACAAAGATCGACGATGTTTATTATTTTACCTGGTGTATAGACTCACCTCAAGGGCCGTGTATAGGTCTCGCGGTAACAAAAGATTTTAAAGTGTTTCAGCAGAAGGAAAATATTATGCCGCCTGCCAACCGCAATTGTGTAATATTCCCAAGAT
>JAGLIU010000166.1 GCA_023142805.1 Candidatus Omnitrophota bacterium
AAGAAAGATAAACGATAAATACGCTATTCTTCATAGACCCAGTGACAGGGGGCATACACCTTTTGGTGATATGTTCTATAGCGAAAGTCCTGACCTGGTACATTGGGGTAAACACAGGTTTGTTTTTGGGACACTTCAGAACAGTTGGCAATCGACCAAAGTAGGTCCGGGTCCGGCTCCCATAGAGATAGATGAAGGATGGCTTCTGATATATCATGGTGTATGGACGAGTTGTAACGGATATTTATATTATGTTGGTGGTACGATTCTGGACAAAGAGAAACCATGGAAAGTGTTATATCGCACAAAAGATTACCTGTTAGCGCCCTCTGAACAGTATGAGCGTGTGGGTGATGTTCCGAATGTAGTGTTTCCCAGTTCAGCCATTGTGGATAAAGGAATGATACGTCTTTATTATGGATGCGCGGATACGTGTATATCCATAGCAGACGCTAAACTCGATGAAGTGGTTGAGTTCGTAAAAACGCATTCTTATTGATAAATAAAAGTAGTATATAAGGATTTCGGGATTTTGTAATGCAATCTGATGATATTAGACACAAAGAAGGAGAGGCCTAGGCCTCTCCTTCTTTGTGTCTAATGTGCTTATATTTTTATGTAAGAATGTAACCTGTTTAAAAGAAAGATCTTATATGTGTACAAACATTATTATGAACTTGACTTGATATGCAAGATAGTCTATTATATATATGTTATGCAAACAAAAAGTAAACTCTATGCCGCTATAGCGAAGGCTATCGTGGTTATTATTATAGTGAATATGGTTGTTCCCAATCGGGTTTTTGCCGAAGGGAGAGCTTTATTCGTTCATACTTTAGCTCCACCGGCAGTTACAAAACCTATTTGCGAAGTTTGGGGAGCAGGAAGTGAATTGCGAGTAGTAGATCCTTCTGAAGTAATTAAAGAACGGTTGAAAAGATCGGCTGTATTATTTCCCAACTTTTCCGAAGCTTGGTCTGGAATGGGGGAGGATATATATGAAAAATATAGTGTGGCTAGAAATGTATATGACGAAGCGGCAGAGATTATAGGGAGTGAAGATGTTTCAGAATTATTTTTAACAGAAGAAGATATCTATTCAAAAAATATTTCCCAAAAAGCTGTAGCTACTGTATTGTATAGCGTTTCAATATACAAACTTTTTTCAAAAAAATTAGAAATAAAAATAGAACCTATTATAAGTTCCGGAAATTGTATAGGTGATATAACCGCCGCGATATTAAGTGATGCTATTTCTTTGAAAGATGGTATACGTATTATCCGGTCTTTTTCGGATTTTTTTGAAAAGGTTTGTGATAATGTGGATTATGAGATATTAAAACTTTATAATTCTCAAATGTCCAAAATAGAACCATTTTTATCTGATGGAGAAATAGAGTTGTTTCATGATACGTCTTCAGGTTCCGAGGTGTCTTCTAAATATACATATATAAACCTGACGGTATACAAAGAGAAAGTGGATGTAGATAATTTAATAGAGAAATTAAGGGAGGCAGGTGTAGTTGAGATCGATCGCTTTGGTGTTCCTGTTGATAAAGGTATGCATGTTTCGGCTTACAGGGAAGCTCTGAGAGAGTACGGTGGAAATCTGGAGAAGATAATTGAGAAGATAGAAATAAACGATCCAAAATTCCCTATAATTTCTTCAGCAAAGGGTAAGGTGTTGAAATCCGTTGAAGATATTAGAAATAATCTAAAGGATCAATGGTTTGAACCGATAAAATGGAGTGATGTAATTAATAAAATAACGGATGAAGGTATAAGTTCGTTTTTAGTGTTTGGTCCTGGTGAACAGTTAGTGAAAACAATCAGTGAGATGTCTCCTGAAAGCAGAGTTATAGGTGTGACAAATGAATCTGATATTGATAAAGTGACGGATTTGTTTTTTAAGGATAGGGGATATCAGGAGCGATGGGGTAATAGATATATCAAGGAAATTGTGAAAAAAGCCCTTCAACTTGGATTGTCAAAACATACGTTAATAGCACAGATAAGAGCGTATGCCAAAAAAAATACTGATGTGATTAAAATCTTCTCTAAAGATATTGATGTGGATCTTATTGAGGAAGTTTTTGAGGAGGGAACCCTCAAAGCCTTTTATCTGCCGATAGTCAGGGATGACAGGACTATTTACAGGGTAAAGTGTTCGCTCAAACCCGGAGAGAATGTTCTATTAATTGAACCGAAAGTAAGCAGGGAACAATTAACCAGGGTTTTGGTAAGCCTGGCAAGTTTCGCTCATGGTACAAATAAAGCTACTGAGGTAAGGGAGGCCTTGACATGGCTTGATCCTACATTTAGTAAGATCATGAAGTCCGTTCCTGAAGATGAGGAATTGAGGGAGCCGGTGTCGAAGCTTTATGGTGAGATCAGTTATGTAGTAGATACTCTTGAGGATTTGTATAATAAAGTACTAGTTGCTGTGAAAAAGGGTGAATTTGAACCGGAAAATATATTGTTCTGGTGGGCAAAGACTGAATCGATTTATGAAAAGTTTGTAAAATGCCGAACGGATTTTTATTTATTAAAAATGGAATTGAAAAATATTTTGCCCGAAGAAAGATTGCTACAGCTTGAAATAGTCGCGTTGTATATGAATAAGCTGGAGAGTATGCTCAAAGACAGACTTTTTCTTATGAGGGGTGGAATACCTGACACTGTGATTTCCATTAATGAGGTGCTGGATCAGTTCTACGAAAATTTTATGCAGCCGGTGGTTAAGTTTAAAGATAGTGGTGTACATTCGCCCGAGGTTCCCAGGATCGCTAATATGGTAAAGATAGATATTCCCGAAGGTCTTATTCGTGTGAGAGGAAATGAGAGGTCTCTTATCTCTTTGATATGCAACATAGCCGCTAACGGATATAAATATGCTTTTAATTATAGGGGGATAAACGCGAAAGTAGATATTTGGACAGAGCGTAAAAACGGGCAGTTGTTGATTAAAATAAAAGATAACGGAAAAGGGATGACATCCGGGGAATTGAAGGAATTAGAGACTTGTTTTTATACAACAGAAGGTACCGGTATAGGCCTTACTGAAGCAAGATTAATAGCAAAAGATCATGGTGGTAGTATAGAGGTTGAGACAATGCTCAGGAAGGGGACAACATTTATTCTCAGGCTGCCTATAGTTCGGGATGAAAAAACTATTAATGTTCCAAAAGAGCGGAAAGAAGCGATAAAACGTATTGTGCGAAGCATAATAGGATTTAAATCGGATGAGTTCGACGCGCTTATACCCAGGTTAGTTAATTTTACGAAGAAGTTAACCCGGATGCAGGTGGAGATGCGCGGCAAAGACGGATTTACAGAATTAAATGAAAGACAAGTTTTAAACGCGATATTAAGGGAGGCAAACATATATTGTTTACATGTAAAACAATTATATGAAAAAGCTTTAAGATATCAAGAGAAAGAGGGAATAGGCAAGACCAAAGTATTTGAATGGAAGGCAAATGTAGTGGCTCTTTCCCGGCAATTTAATGGTTTTGTAGACAGGTATGACAAGTTTTGCGGAAGAGACGAGTTTCAGGAATTTTTAGCCAAGGAAGATGAATTCGAAACTATTTTAGCGGATATTGACAGGAGCATTGTTGAGGTTAAGGCCGAGTGTAAGAACGTGATCGCGTCTATGGATGATAGCGTAATGGATGACGCGATTGGAGAGAGAGAAGTTAGAATACTCGCGGGGTTAGCCGGTTTTTTATATGGCACGAGTTCTATGCTCTCAACGGCTCATGTAGATATTTTTCACGTGTATTTTAGCATATTGAAACGAGGATTTTCTGAAGATAAGAAGCATAGAGCACTTAACTTTTGGGCCGGTAAATGTTCAAGGAAATCGCGGCAAATGAGAGACTTGGTGTATAGGGTATCAAGGTCATCTATGAAAGCTATTGTCCAAAAAAGATTTGATGTGTCCGTTATTCAG
>JAGLIU010000167.1 GCA_023142805.1 Candidatus Omnitrophota bacterium
CTCCCATTTGGGCAACCTGCGCGTAGTACTACGTCCTGAAATTTTAAGAACACCGCTTTTCAGCCTGCTTGCCGCCACAAGTAACATTCCACATAATTCTTTGCCTTTACCCGCGACTTTTTCTATACCCGTCGAGATAACAATTATAGGTAGCCATAAAAAAACAAGGCTTAAAGCAAAATCCATAAAACGTGTAAGTTTATACGCGTCATGCCATCCTCCCATCTCGGTTATATCAATTTGTATTCCGGCCAGTTGTTTAAAAGCCTTTTGGTTTACCTTAAAAGCGCTGCTTTCCGCCCAGGAAAGTTTACCTACAACCATGTTCACTACCGGATCGATCACATCGACCAACCTTCTCAAAAGGGCCTGCGGCAAACTTTTCGCGTAATCTTTCCAATGCACCATCTCATGCCGGATCGTTACAACTTTACTTAAAAATGTTTTTTCGGGGTTGATCCGTATTATGGCGCCTTTATCCTGATCCGCCACCAGACCAAGCCATTTTGTCCCGGTAGCGTATCCCCTATATTCCATTTTTTCTTCCGATATATCTCCCTCATTAGCGATAAATTTCCTGAATACCGCCCGTTCATAAGGATCCTCACTTGATATCCAAGCGATAAGAAATGTCAATCTCATATCTTCCTGAAGTTTTTCCAGAAACAAAAACTCATTACTTTCGTTTTTCAGTTCGTTATACATTTTAGACGCGACCGCGCTATACCACGGCCCCAACTTCTCCAGACGACGCTGTGGGGCGGTAATTACGTTATAACCTCTTGCTCCTTTGAGCAGCAATTGTATTTTTCCGTTGTAGCTACCCGGTTGAACTTTTAAGATACGTCCATATTTGGAGAAAAAAGAACGATCCTTTTTTTCGATACTCTCCATATATCCACGGAGTACGGCGGGCAGCTCCTGATTCCTGTATTTATCTATGATCCGTTCCACCTCGGGAGAATACCGTATCCGCTCATCTACCGGCACAATCTTCGAAGGAACTACACTGGTGATCGCGACTGAAAAGATCAATAAAAATCCCGCGAAATATCCAAGCATTTTTCTTCCACTCAAAACAGAAGAAGAAATAACTCCGTCGCTTTTTCCTGAAATAACGATCGACATTATTACAACGGCGGGAATACCCAAAAGAAGCGCGGTTATGTAACTTGGACCGAATAACGCTACTGATACAAACATATAAAGAGTTCCCGTAATTACCCCAAGTGTGGATATCGTTGCTATGCCTCTTTTGCCAACCCCGGGTTTTGCGGATTCTTCGACCATTACTTCGGAAATCTTTTCCCTGGAAGGTTTTTCCTCGAAAGTTATTTCCTCAACATCAACTTTTTTTGTCATCCGAACCTGTAACTCCGTTATAAGAACGTCTAGAGCCTTTAGATCCTCAACAATTTTCGCGTTCGCCTCTTTCTTACTTTCAATCGTTTCCGGTGACGTTCGCATAATAAGATTAAAAGACTTATAAGCTTTCATCAACTCCGTATACACCGTTTCTATGTTCGTGATATCTTCCTTTGATAGGGTGTCGGACATTTCACCGGCAAGTACCATGACTCCTGTCATCTTCTCAATAATATTTATCTTAAGCTCAGAAGTTTCTGTTACCATGTCCCACGATTCTCTTAATATTGCCTGGGTTTTATCGGAAAGTTGAAATCTGTCAACAAACGATCCGTCTTGATTCGACAGATAGATCTTATCAATTTTTCCTTGATCTATTCTCTTTCCTACCAGTACTATCCTTTTCAAAAACATATCCAGAGAAGACTGACTCTCCGCTTTAAAATGTCGCAGACCCTCGGTTATATTATCCTCTCCCGGCTCCTTCAACACCTCCATCGCACGGGAAAGAAAGGATAGCGGTACCTCTAAGTTATTTTCAAGATCGGCTATTGTTTGTGAAGATATCGAGATTATTTCCTGCTCTTGTCTCGCCATGACTTTTTGCATAAACCCTTCGGTAGCTCTTTTAAGAGCTCTCTCGACATCTTCAAGATCCTTATCGTCACGATCCCACTTCACGGGAAGAACCAATAACGGTTTTTCTCCAAGCTTTTTACTTCCTCTCAATTTTTCGCGTATATTACTTGTGGTCAATTCCCTTCCACAAAGCCTTTGTATCATATTTTCCAGAAGACTTTCGTCTTCCGATAAAGCGATTATGATCTCCTCAGGCACGATCTCCGCGGGTCCCGTCTCACCCACTAATCTCTCTACCGTATATTCTAAAGCTTTAAGACGTTTAAGTATTCCTTCGTCTTTTTCCGTCTCTTTTTGAGACCTTTCCGTGAATTGGTTTATTTCATGAGGAAGCGACGCTTTAACTTCGCCTTCTTTTGTTATCGTCCTGAAAACAGGCGCGTCATCGGTTCTAAAAGCTACAACGATCCGGGAATACGCTATCTCTTGCGCCATGATCGCCGGGGGCAAATTCCTGGACGGGTCACCTATAAGAGCGTCCCTCAATTCAGACGGCATCATTTTATTTGCCATATCTTCAGAACCATGTTTTCGTTCTAAAAATTTGTATCTATTTTCGTATGTATTGGTCCATAATATCCGTACATCCTTATTGTCGGGTCTCAACATACCCTCTTTTACTTTTTGCCCGATTGTATGGCTAAAAATATCCAACAACCTTTCCTGCTGATCAACCTTGCTGATCTTATCCTGAAAAAGCGCTTCTACGGCAAGTTGATACTCGTCCGTTTTAAGTATCTGTTCATAAGCTTTTTTCTTTCCGGTCAAAACCGCGATATATGGCCTCTCTTTGTCTTCCTCAAACTTGGGCAGAACAACAAGATAAGATAATTTGTTTTTTCGCATAAGCTCTGTCAAGCCTTTAGTGTGATATCCTCCGGTAATAAGCGCGGCTACATGTTTATTTTCGGAACGCATCTTCCGAACAGTGTTATTAAGCATCGCGATATCACGTTTTTCAGCATCCGCGTAAAAATCCAAACCGGCCCCTATATTCTCGAATATCACGGCAAGATCATATCCTCCGATTATAGGGGTTTTATACTTAGCGGATTTTTCTTTTATGAACCGGGCGCATTTGGAAGCGTTAAAATCGTCACGATGTTTTTCTATATACTTGTACTCACTGTTATTTATTTCCATCAAATAAAGCTGTTTTATCAGGCGTACCAGTTTTACCAACTCATAAAGCTCACGTTCATCTTTATTCCGGTACATTCGCTCTCTTAACGCGCTTTGAAAAGACTCAAGCTCCCGGTATAAAACAAAGATCCCTATGGACTCATAGACCGTTATGTATTTCGCGAAAGTCATCAGGTTTTTATATTTCTCGAGATACACCCCTTTTCTTCTGGAAATATCAATGAGATACCTGTGAAAGTTAGACTGAGATATCTTATTTTTTTTGAACGCTACGGATTTAAGAACAAGACCTTCCATTTCATCCTTATCCATATTTTCGCTAAGTTCGTCTATAAGTTGTCGTCTTTCAACATTGGCTTCTAAAAAATCTATTTTTTTCTCCAGTTCAATAGATTCCAGGATCTTGTTGAGTTCAGGATATCCTGAATAAGAAGCTTTATATTTCCCCGCCAATAAAGATATCTTATCCCAGTACTCCGTAAAACTTAATGTCCCTTCTCTGTGAACCTCTGAAGAACGAATTAATGCCAACAAATCTTCTGAATATATCTTTTCCTCAAGATTTTTTAGCTCATTATGCAAACCTATTAAATTCTCACTATACACGACACGTTCTTCAGCTACCTCGCGAAAGCTTTCAAGATTAGTCTGATAAAGCTTACTGTCCTCGACACCATAAAGAGTTACCTCAGAAACATCATTAGTTATCGTGAAAAACTCACCCGCGCTCATAAGACCGCCCGAAACCAATGCCTCCGCGGTTTTATTCCTTATTTCTATATCAGGATAAGTCTTCAAGAGAGAAGTATCAACAAACCCTGATGCGCCTTCAAGCGCGATAAACCTGAGATCATAGTTGGTTACAAGTGAATTTAGAAGATTGGAGATAGAATACTGTGCGGATAACGACGAATGCGCGTCCTGAATGTTTATAATGACCTCATCGCCGCCGTCAGCGACAATTTCCTGTGTTTCAGCTATATCATAAGGAATATCAATGTTATCAGCGGCAATTCTATCATAGGTAGCGTTGTACTGTTTTGAAACCACCCAAACCGGACGTCCATTTTGTGCCCATCCGGACTGTTGATTAAAAAATAGTATTGCCAAAAAAAGACTTGTTATACGAATAAAAACTTTGTGACGCTTACTCCATTCAGTTATGCCATAACCTTCATGGATCTCATTTTTTTCGGTATTATTATTAATACATTTACCAGAGAAAATATTTCTTTTTTCAGTTTCAATAGAAACATGCCCTCCACTTCTATCCTTACTCATATTTACCCCCCTGCAAGCTTTCTTAAATCTTAACTAAATAATGTACTTATATTATAGCACATCTGCGAAAATGTTCAATTATTAAATTCTGCCTTTTTAAATACTAACCAATATCCTCTTTTTAACTTTGCCAACTAATTTCGCGATAAAAAACATAATAAAAAAGCACTATTACTTTTTGTTGTTCTAACGCTTTCAGTGTACCATACTCCTTCTTTACGTGTCAACACTATCTCTCTAAATTTTTCATCTTTAACCACAAATCCCCCCCCTCTTTGTACCGGAGACCGAATTGTGAGGCAACCTGTCCCCGAAGAGGCAAAGGCTAGAGGATAGAAAGGCCCTCAACACTGTCATTCCGAGAGAAATGACGAGCGATAGCGAGGAACGGAGTCGAGGAATCCGAAGTACTTGAGATCTCCTTGTTAGAGTCATCGTTCGCTTAACTACCTTTGAAAATCCCCACATACGCTCACTAGAGTCACAGAGTCAATCTCTCTATACCCAACTCCTCTGACTCTGTGACTCTTTCTTAACGCACTTCCTCGGACATTGCGTCCTCGGTCGGCAGAAACCGGGAGATTTTTGCACTTCCTCTGACATTACGTCCTCGATCGCCCAGGATGGCAGAAGAGGAGTTGTGTTCCTAAAGGGAAAGTAGCCGGAGGTTAAACCCCGGCTACGTAAATGTTGTGATGTTTGTTCCTTATTATTGGATCCCGGATATCCTGTCTTCGCCAGGATTCCGGGATGACGACAAAGAGAAAATCTTCACCGGGATTCCGGGATGACGAGAGAAGGGGCCAAGTTTTGATAGGGGAACATATTGCTAGCACCTCAAATGTTACATTTTCTTGCCAGGCATAAAAATGTAACATTTGGGGTAAAGAGTAAGAGGCTAAGGGCTAGAGGCTA
>JAGLIU010000168.1 GCA_023142805.1 Candidatus Omnitrophota bacterium
TTACCGTTGATGTTTCTCGTCCAATAAGTGTAAAAGTTCGTGCCCGGGATGCTTCGGGTAATTATTTTGTCAGGATATTTAAGGATCTTTCCGCTAAAGCCGTGCAACATGAGATAGACCATTTGAGGGGAGTTCTTATTATTGATTATCTGAATCCGTTACGCCGATTTATGGCCTCAAGAAAATTGAGATCGAAGAAATGTACAGAAGTTAAAAAAAACATGTGAGGGAGTGAGTAATGTTGGAGAGTAAGATAACGGAAGATATTAAGACCGCGATGAAAAGTGGTGAAAAAATAAAAGTATTGGTTTTGAGAATGTTCGTTAGTGAACTTAAAAATAAAAAAATTGCCGACAAAGTTAAAGAACTTGACGATAAGGAGGTAATTGGTGTTATGCGTAAGATGGCTAAACGGTACGTCGATTCTATCGATCAGTTTAAAAAAGCCGGGCGTGAGGATCTTGTTGAAAAAGAGACAATTGAATTTAAAGTTTTAAAAGAATATTTGCCTGTGGAAATGGAGGAAGACGAACTGACTCGTATAGTAGAAGATGTTATCAGAGAGCTTGGCGCGAGTTCTTCTCAAGATATGGGCGGAGTTATGAAAAACGTTTTGGAACGTGTCGGCGGCCGGGCTGATGGTAAAATGGTGAGCGGAATAGTTAAGGAAAAATTATCTTAAAAAAAGGGAGGAAAATGAAAACATTTACTAAACTTTGTGTAATTATGTTTGTTGTTCTTTCGTTGGTGGCGGTGACAGACGCATTTGCCGGGGAAAAGAAAAGTTTCAAGGAAGCGACAGTTGACACCGTTAAAACTACGATCAATTATCCCGCGAATCTTGTGAATGAAGCTGTGAATGTTGTAGGCGGCGCCGCGAAAGGAACCGCGGAAACAGTTGTTAATACCGCGAAAGCTACGGGTAAGACATTGACAGGTAAAGCCACAAAAGACGATAATGTCATAGTGACTCCTATAAAGGATGGAGCTAAAACCGTTAAAGACGCGGCGATCGGGACCGTTAAGGTTCCCGTAAACGCGGCTAAGAAAACTTCTGAACAGAAAAGCTAATGTGTTAATTGTCGGTTAGGGCGCGGACGGAATGTCCTCGCCCTAATTTGATCTACCTGCGATGCGGTTATGCATTGATTTTTACTAACCTTTTGGGGAATGCGTGGATTTGTTTTTTTTTATAACACTAATTTTTGCGTCCGCGTTTTTTTCCAGCTCTGAAACCGCGTTTCTTTCCTTCAACAAAATAAGATTAAAACAGATTGAAAGGATGTCAAGTTCTTCGTCCAGACGAGTTGTTAACCTTCTGAGAGATCCTCACAAACTTCTTATTACCATATTAGTGGGAAATACTCTTGTAAATATCGCGGCGAGCGCTATTATCGCGAGTCTTTTTTTTAATTGGTTCGGAGAAAAGGGTGTCGGACTTTCTATTCTCGCCATGACTATTCTTGTTTTAATATTTGGAGAAGTTACTCCGAAACGCTTCGCGCTTTCTCATAGCGAGAAAGTAGCGTTTTTTGCCGCGTTTCCGGTAAAAGTTCTGGAATTTTTGTTTTCTCCCGCCAGGTTTTTTCTCAACAAAATAGTGAATTCTGTTATCAAGGGGCTGGGTGTCAAGGTGAAGCACGATAGTTCGGAAGTAACGGAAGAAGAAATTCGTCATTTGCTTCATGTGAGTAAAAAGCAGGGTGTTGTGAAAAGGAAGGAAAAGGATATGATCGATAATATCCTTGAATTCAAGGAGCTTAACGCGGCGGATATTATGACTCCCCGCATAAACGTTACAGCGCTTGATATTACGGAACCGAACGACATCATAGCGAAAAAAATGAAGGATGGGCAGTATTCTCGATTTCCTGTGTATGTACATACGCTTGATAATATTGTCGGTATTTTACATTCAAAAGAGTTTTTGCTTGAACCGGGGATTACAGTAAAAACTTTTATTAAGAAACCTTTTTTTGTTCCGGAAAGTATGAGAATTGATGATTTGTTACAGGCTCTTCAGAGAAAGAGGACACATATGGCGGTTGTGACTGACGAGTATGGTGTAACCTCAGGGGTTGTCACCATTGAAGATGTGTTGGAAGAGATCGTCGGTGAGATAAGGGATGAACTTGATGTTGAGTTTCCAAAAATACGTAAACTTGATAAGAACAGTTATGAGGTTGACGGAAGTACTCACATAGATGAAGTTAATGAAGAGATAGATCTGGGCATAGAGACCGATGAAGTGGATACTATCGGTGGATATTTTGTATTGATGATAGGAAAAATACCCCAGGCAGGGGATATGATCGAAGTAGGGGGTTATATTCTAAAAATAAGGGGTGTTTCAAAAAATCGTATTACGATCCTGAATATCGAAAAGAACAATAAACGAGTATAGTTATGGTAATTATTTACACAATTTCAATAATGTTCGCGATTCTGATGCAAGCGTTTTTTGCCGCGTCGGAGACCGCTTTGACGTGTACGGACGGTGCGAAACTTAAAGGGCTCGTGGATACCGGAAATAAATTCGCGATCAAGCTTGAAGGTTTTCTTAAGAAAAAAGGCGCGTATCTGGGTACGACGCTTATAGGGACCAATATAGCGGTTGTAGCCGCGTCCGCGTTGGCGACACGTATATTCGCGGAGTATTTCAACCCCGAATTTTCAGCGATTTTGGCCACTGTTATACTTGTTCCGATAACCTTACTTTTTGCTGAAATAATACCGAAAATAATCGCACGTTACTATTCGCTGGATTTTGCCTTAAGGATCGTTTCGCCTTTGACTAAATTCTCCAAATTGTTCCATCCGCTAATAGTTTTTTTGAACGCGGTTTCCGGGTTTTTGTTGTGGCCTTTCCGTGGACAAAAACCTTCCTGGGATTATACTCTTACAAAGGGTGATATAAAACAGATGCTTCTGTTAGGGCATCAGACAGGCGAAGTCGAAGCTGACGAAGTGGAACTTATTCACAATGTTCTTGATCTTGGATCTATAACGGTTGAAAAGATCATGGTGCCGCTCTATAAGGTTTCATCAATAGAGACTGATGATGAAATTAAGAATCTGAAGAAGCTGGTTTCTATTACCGGTTTTTCGCGTGTACCCGTTTATGAAAAAAACAAGAACAATATAGTTGGCATAGTGAATATCTATGATATACTTTTTACCGATAGAGGCGAAGATGTTCTTGTAAAAGATTTTATTCGCGAGTCTGTTTGTATTAACAGAAAAGATCCTTTGGACATGGTTCTTACACGTTTGCGTCATAGTAAACAGCCTATGGGGATAGTTGTTGACGAAAACAGCGCGGTTTGCGGAATAATCACTATTGAAGATATTTTGGAAGAAATAGTCGGAGAAATAGAAGATACGGCATAGAACCGAGAGTTAAAAGTGAGAAATGAAGGATCGAAATTGAATTTTTAAATTTGTATCGGAGTTTTTGTGAATCTAATTTTTGTAATACCCGTCATACTTATAATTGTCATATCCGCGTTTATTGTTAAGATCGCGTCCGTTGCTTTAAATTTGACCGGATTGGATGAGAAAAAATCTTTTTTTCAGTCACTTTCAGCCTTTACGGGGACAGGGTTTACTACCAGAGATTCCGAATTGATCGTGGGGCACGATATCAGGCGCCGTATAATAATGTTTCTGATGATCCTCGGTAACGCGGGACTTGTGTCGGTTATAACTACGCTTATGTTTTCTTTTGGTAAAGGCGGTACCGCTCGAGTTTTTATTAATATTATCGTGATCCTGTTATCAATACTCTTGATCATTAAAATATCTCTAAACAAGAGCATTACCCGCAAGTTGACAAAAAAAATACAGGAAAAACTGATAAAAAGTTCTACGTTTACAAAACGTCCGGTGGAAGAGATATTGAGACTTGCCGAAGGATATGGTATCGCGGAAGTTACATTAAATGAAGGATGTCTGGATATCGGGAAATCTTTGATAGAATCATCTTTTCGGCAGCAGGAGATCTTGATTATCGCGATTGAACGGGGGACAAAGGTTTTTCCGGCTCCGCATGCTTCCGATCAGCTGCTGCTCAATGATACCTTGATCTGTTACGGCAAACTTGAGAATATAACGCGCATTAATAAAAAAGTTCAACAGGAGGAAAAATGAGGAGAATAGCCGCACTAATATCAATCATAATGTTAATGTCATTTTTAGCCGGTTGTGGGGAAACCATTAACGGTGTTGTTAAAGATACTCGTCGTATAGGTGGTGGTGTGCGCAAGATTTTTGTCAAAGACTCCAAATGATCTTTTTATTGTTATGTGGAAAAGTTCTTATAGAGATAAAATCGTGAATATTGAGAAAACTCTTCCGCGATTGAAATTATCATTAAAAAACTGTGATCTTTGTTTTAGAAAATGTGGTGCTGATCGTACAAAAGATGAAATAGGATATTGCGCGGTTAGTGCCGATCTTTTTGTGTATACATCAGGCCCTCACCATGGAGAGGAACCTCCCATATCGGGAAAAAACGGTTCCGGCACAATATTTTTTTCTCATTGTAATATGGGATGTGTTTATTGTCAAAATTATAAATTCAGCAAAGAAGGACAAGGGAAAAAGATATCTATTCCGGAACTTTCCGGAATTATGTTGAGGCTTCAGTCTGACGGATGTCACAACATAAATCTTGTAACGCCGACCCCTTTTATCCCGCGCATTGTTGAAGCCCTCGGATACGCTCTTTCAAGTGGGCTCAATATCCCGATAGCTTATAATACCGGGGGGTATGACTCTTTGGAGATAATAAAAATGCTTGACGGAATAGTTGACATATATTTACCTGATATGCGGTATTCGGATAATATTATGGCGAAGGAATATTCTAACGCTCCGGGATACGTAGAAAATAATAGGGCCATCATTAGAGAAATGAACCGTCAGGTGGGATCTCTCAAAATGAGAGGTGGAGTCGCGGTGAAAGGTCTCGTCATACGTCTTTTGATGCTTCCTGAAGATATTTCAGGGACGGAAGAAACTCTCAAATTTATTCAGAAAAATATTGGCCGGAAAACTTACATAAGCCTTATGAGTCAGTATTATCCCGCGTATAACGCTAACAAATATAAAGAGTTGTCTCGTAGAACAACTAAATCGGAGTACGATCGTGTTGTTAGACTGGTTCACTCTCTTGGTCTTGAAAATGGTTGGATACAACCATTTTCAGATGATTTTGACCCCGACCTTGCAGGTGAAAATCTCATCCCCACATAAAGTCACCATATGTTAGTTCCGATTAAACCCGCCTGAAGCTTAAAAGGCTAGGGGATATAGGCTAGAGGGTGTAGGGTATAGGCTGAAGGTTGGGGGTTGGGAATTGGGAGATAGGAGTATGGGGGTAATATAGGCTAAGGGCTAGGGGCTAGAGGCTAAAGGATTAAGGCCTTCAACA
>JAGLIU010000169.1 GCA_023142805.1 Candidatus Omnitrophota bacterium
CGTGCCTCCTTTTCTCAGGAAAGAATGACCTACATTCAAGAGGCTGGACAAGTTGTATACCAATCAAAATCCAACCGGAGGAGATTAGAGACGTATACGAAAATGAACTGTAAACGGGAAAAATCGACGTATGCTTTTATACCTTTTCATAATTTAGCGATTTTTTTTGATTTTTTGATTTTGAAGTATCGTTAGACAAAAGAAACCCTCTCAGGAATCACGAGGGCTGAATTAACGATGGCAATAAAATTGGATTATGTCCTTTAATCGTATATATTGTATAATAATTTTTATAAAATACAACATATTGTATTTTTTTGTTGACATTGTTAAGAAATCATGATCTTGATGCTATCTGGGGCCGTAGAATTTTTTCGTGATTGGATAACAATATTTTTAGATTAAATCTAACTTCCATTTCCCATTTCTTTGATAAAAAGTCTTTCATCTATGCAATTATTAAGACAAAATTAAACAAGGAGGTAAAAAAATGAAAGTCATATCGATTGCCAATCAAAAAGGCGGCTGCGGGAAGACAACGACAGCTATCAACTTATCAGCCTGCTTGGCTTTCAAGGGGCGTAAAGTGCTACTCATAGATATGGACCCCCAGGCCCACTCAACTATAGGCTTGAATATCAATACCAATGAATCGGGAAACTCAGTATACGCGGCTCTTTGTGAATTTGAAGGAAAAAAAGTAGCACTTGGTGATGTGACAGTCCAAATCAGTGAGGGTTTCGATTTTATTCCAGCAAATATGCATCTTAGCACATTTGAGCAAAAGCTATCCATGATGCCGGGAAGAGAGAAGAGACTCAAGGAGGCAATTGAGGAATTACACCAAAATTATGATTATACACTAATAGATTGTCCCCCCAGCTTGGGGCTTCTAACTTTTAATTCACTTATGGCTTCGAATGAAGTATTAATTCCCATTGATATGGGGTTTTTCTCACTTCACGGAACTGGGCAGTTGTTGGAAATAATAGAATTGGTTCGGAACAAAACCGGACATGAAATAGCGGTCAAAGCCCTGGCTACTATGTATGATAGGCGAACAAGAATTGCAAAAGAAATTCTTGAAGACATAAGAGATCATTTCAAAGGATCAACGCTCAAAACTGTAATTAATTTAAATGTAAAACTGAAGGAAGCCGCAAGCTATGGAAAATCTATCCTCGACTATGACAGAAAGTCTCAGGGATACAAAGACTATTTAGAATTAGCAGGTGAAGTATTAGATGGGAATCGGCTATTTGGATATTTACAGCCTGCTGAACAAAAAGCGCCATCACTTATCCCAAATCATGTAAAGAAGGAACTCGTTTTGCGTGCTCCCCATGCAAAGTCTGTCAAAATTGCGGGTAGTTTTAACAATTGGACACCTACAAACGATTATTTGATGGATCAAACCGAAGACGGACAATGGTCTAAGGTTCTATCTCTTGCACCGGGAGAGTATCAATATAAATTTGTTATCGATGATGAAATCTGGGTGGAAGACGAAGGCAATTACAGAGTAAAGATCGATCCATATTATGGCAAAAACTCTGTTTTAGTGGTAAGTTAAGGAGGAATCTTAAATGGGAAAAAGGAGCCTTGGCAGAGGCTTGGATGACATTTCAGACACATTTTTATCCGAGACACAGGAAGACGAGCCGAAGAAAAACTTTAGAGACCTATCATCAGGAAAGATGAGAGATGAGGACTGTTCATCATGTATTCATTTAATTTTGTCTACCTCACTGGATCCAAAGTGTAGAATTTTTACCTTCGAAAATGAAAAACATGGTGTGCCTCCTAAAAATACGATATCTCTAACCGATGGAAACTATTGCAAATATTTTGAGTATAGCGTCACAAGGGAAACCGAAAGATTAGTCAATAATAAAAGTAATGAATCTGATCTATCAGAAATTGAATGCAAAGTTGAAGAGATGGTGAGGATCGACAGGAAAATTGCATATCCAGATAATGAAAATACTCAAAAAAGTATAAGAAAAATTCTATTTGAACATCTTGAAGAAGGTTACGAAATAAGAAGTATAAATATGAAAAAAAATGAGGAGATTTCAGCAAAAAGAAGGAGAGATTCAAAATACGTGACCCTTTCAATCATTGTGGAATAACCAAATAAGTTCAAGACAAAAACTCTTCTATTTTTTCAGATAGCGCAATAAATCCAAGCTCGGGCTGAATTTGCATTTTAACCCATATATAACTTAAAGCAGAATTATAAGCATCGATTATGAAAGATGTTCGACCGGTTGTTTTTTTTATCGGGCCAAATGATAAAAATGTTCCTAAGGAATTGCGACCGGATAGGCGCAGAGGGTTGAGAGATCGTCGCCAATTATATACATATGTTGCCGATGACAGGCGCAGCGGGATAGCTGACAGGCGAAA
>JAGLIU010000017.1 GCA_023142805.1 Candidatus Omnitrophota bacterium
AAAAAGAAAATTTAGATGATTTTGCGATGTATCTATCTGGCATAGTCGAGACTTTAAAGCTGAAATAGGAGGAATAAGTGGACCAATTTAAAAAAGTGACGGAAAGGGCGATGGAGCATATTGACAATGAAGAGTACGGAAAAGCTGAAAAACTTTGGCTTGGTGTGATAAAACAAGACCTGGAAGCGCTCAAGGTGTACAAGTCGCGTAGAGCAAGGGCTATGATTGAGCTATCAAAGATTAAAACCATTAAGAAAGTGCGGGAGAATGCCGTACATACCGAAGAAGGGAGTTCTTAAAAAAATGAATAATAACGGAATCAAATTTTTCATAAGTCAAATTTCCTGGATTGAGGCGGTGGTTGTAATTGCTGCTCTTGTGTCCTGGGGAATATTTGTAGCGGGAATATTTGTATGGAGGTTAATAGAATGGTGGTTTGTGGGATAGTTATTTTTATGGCTGTTGTGTGTTGTGTATTCGTAACCACAACCGACACGGCTTCGGAAGACACGGATATAACATGAAAAAAGTGCTTGAAATAAAACGGAGGAATGCAAATGTCAAAAATAGAATGGACAGATAAAACCTGGAACCCTGTAACGGGATGCGATAGAATTAGCGATGGGTGCAAAAATTGTTATGCTAGAAAAATGGCCCAGCGCTTACATGCAATGGGTTTAGAAAAATACAGGAATAATTTTGAGGTAACCTGCCATCCGTTTGCCTTGAATCAGCCGCTAAAATGGAAAAAGCCTAAAAATATATTTGTAAATTCAATGAGCGATTTGTTTCACTATGAAGTCTCAACAATTTTTATACTGAAAATTTTTGAAGTCATGAACAATGCGTATTGGCACAAGTTTCAAATATTGACAAAACGCTCAGAAAGGTTGCTCGAAACAATATACACGCTTCCGTGGAAAGACCACGTGTGGATGGGCGTCACTGTTGAGGATATCGGCAATCTTGATAGAATTAACAGTTTGAGAATGTGCAGGGCAAAGAACAAATTTATCTCCTTTGAGCCATTACTGGAAGATTTGGGCGAAATCAATCTTGACGGCATTGACTGGGTAATAGTCGGAGGCGAAACCGGACCAGGCGCACGGCCAATGGAAACGGAATGGGTGCTTAAAATACTACAACAATGCAAAAAACAAAATGTCCCGTTCTTTTTTAAGCATTGGGGAGGGGTTCGCAAAAAGAAAGACGACCACTTGATTTGTGGCAAGGAATTTAGAGCCAACCCCATGGAGGGCGCATGATAGAACTTGACCCACTCGTAGCATTGGTCAACATTGTTTTGTTGCTAATTTTCTGGGTTGTCGTCAGGAAACTCCAAAGAAAGCAGCCAGACATAACCCCCGTACGTTGTGGGGAGTGCGGAAGAACATTTACATTTGAAATAGATGGAGTCATTTGTTGCAACAAGATTTGTCCACATTGTAATATAAGGAGCAGACGGAAATGAATGTTAATTGGCAATATCCTAAAACAGAAATTGACTATCTGGTACTGGCATCATTGCTCTGGAAAGACATCGCTGATAATGGGTATGAAAATAAAAAAGAATCTAAATACTGGAAATATGTGTGGGCCATGAAGAGCCGGTGCCCATGCTGTGATTTTTATGAAAATTGCAGGAGTTGCCCGCTTGGAGAGGGGTATCGCTATTGCGAAACCATATACCAGGAATGGCGTAGCACATGTAGTTTCACAGGTAGAAAAAAAGCTGCTCAAAAAATATACGATCACCTAAAGCAAACAATAATAAATTTAAAATTAACAAGGGAAAAGTGATGTCAGCAAAAGAAGAGGTGTCTTTACGGATAGCTATTGATCCGGATTTAAAAAATGCGTTTGTGTTATTCTGTCATCTAAGAAAGTCTACACAAAAAAAATACATTACAATATGCATACAAGCCGCTGTGGATTCCATTAAAAAGAAAGATTAACAAATGTCAATTGATTTCGATTTAATAAACCAAAATGCGTTAGTTGGTCTTGCCTCCCTTGTGTGTGTGTGGTTGCCAGGGGGACACCTAAAAGGCAGAGAATATGTGGCCAAAAACCCAAATAGACCAGACGATAGTGTAGGTTCTCTGAGTATTAATGTTGACACCTGTTTATGGTCCGATTTCGCAGTACCTGGAATTGGCGGTAATGACCCGGTGTCATTATATGCGTTTGTGTTCAATCTCAAACAAGGCGAAGCTGCCAAGAAATTGCAGGGAGAATTAAATATTGTTCCCCTTAAATCAATTGAGGCACCCAAACAACAGACGAACCCATGGATACCAATAGTTCCAGTCCTTCCATCGGCACCACCACCACCAAAGGAATATTGTAGGAAAAACGGAAAAAATAATGGCCTTAAAAAATATCCTATAATAGAATACTACAAATACAAAACTAAAAAAGGCGACCTGGCAGGGTACACGTTTCGGATTAAAAACGAGCACGGAAAAAAAGAGGTGCTCCCCTTGACATATTGTAAGAGCGGCACAAAATTGAGCTGGAGGTTTAAATCTTGGTCTACACCAAGGCCAATATACAAACTTGACAGATTGGTAGCCAACAAAACCGCCCAGGTTCTGGTGGTCGAAGGTGAGAAATGCGCTGATGCGGCAACAATGCTATTTGAAAACCATAGTAACATTGTGCCCATAGCATGGATAGGTGGAGGCAAAGGTGTTAATAATATAAAGTGGCTTCCTCTAAAAAACAGAAAAGTTATTTTCTGGCCCGATGCGGATTCGCAGAAATATGAGAATTCCCACAAAAACGCAGGTGAAGAAAGGGCTTTTGTGGATCAGCCCGGACCTATGGCAATGATAAAGATTTACAATATGGTAGTTCGAGGTGTAAAGGGGGCGCGAATTATTGTCCCTCCTCCTCCATACCGTGATGGGTGGGATATTGCTGACGCTATAGAAAGTGGGTGGGACGCTGAAAAAGTGCTTGACTTTATAAAAAACAATATTGTTGATTTTGACAGCCTTTCCCAGAAGCCGAGAAAGATTGCGGTTAACTCAGTACAACAACCGTTTAAATGCCTTGGATATAATTCAAATGCAAAAACTATTGTATACTACTACCTCCCAGCGGGGACGCTTAAAGTGATAGAACTCACGGCAAATGGTCACGGCAAAATGAATTTGCTTTCACTCGCTCCTATCACATATTTTGAACGAGAATACCCCGCCAAAAACGGCGCTGATTACATGGCGGCCGCTGATGACATGATTAGACACAGCGAAAAGTCAGGACTCTATGACCCGCTTAGGTGTAGGGGGCGTGGCGCTTGGTTTGACAAGGGGAGAACTGTTTTGCATATAGGAAACAAGCTAATAGTTGACGGCAGGGAATGCCAGATTGAAGATTTTGATTCTTATTACATATATGAGGCTGAAATTCCTACAGAAAATATGGATTATTTTATTAGGGAGCCGCTTAAAGTGTCGGAGTCGCAAAAACTTATAGAGATTACTGACATGTTTTCCTGGGAAAAAAGCATTAGCTCCAAACTGTTTGCTGGTTGGCTTGTTCTTGCTCCAATTTGTGGCGCTGTAGACTGGAGGCCTCACATATGGCTTACCGGCGAATCTGGTACTGGCAAGACCTGGATTCAAGAAAGAGTTATACCGCCAATTCTTGGCAAGGCCGTGCTAAATGTTTCGTCAAACAGTACTGAAGCTGGCATTAGAATGTCATTGACAAACGACGCTTTTCCGGTAACGTTCGATGAAGCCGAGGCCGAAACGAAAAGGGCGTCAATCCGCATTCAAGAAATTGTGGAGCTTGCAAGAAAATCATCAAGTAATGGAATGGCTTCCATTGTCAAGGGCTCGGCGAGTGGGCAAGCAATTGCGTATGTTATTAGGTCATGTTTTTTGTTTGCTTCCGTAAATCCATCAATTGATCAGCAGGCAGATGTGAGTAGGATAACACTACTAAAGCTTGTTAAGCGCGGCGACTATGAAGATGGCAGCAAGTTTGATGATCTCAAAAACGAGGTTTCAGAAGTGTTGACAGACAAGTTTTGCGCTCAATTACGTGCGAGATCAATAACGCTCATCCCAACAATAAGAAAAAATGCCGAAATATTTTCAACGGCAATGTCAAGAATTTTTAAGAGCAAACGCACCGGGGACCAGATGGGTACGCTACTCGCTGGCGCTTTTTCTCTTAGGTCCGATAAGGTAATAGGTTTGGGTGCCGCATTAAAATGGGCTGAGTCAGTGAATTGGGACGATGGCACTGTATCAGACAATGCGCCAGATCAAAACCGGTGTATGGAGGCGATATTGCAACAGGTCGTGTCTATAGATTCGGGTGGGAAAACTGAGGCTGTAGGTTCTCTCATTCGCAAAGCCGGGCGGCCACGGCAGGCCACGGCTGACGTTGCAAATGATAACGAGATAGAAAACATTCGCATAGCAGCACGGGAGGTACTGCGAAAACATGGAATAACTACTGTGTTGCCATGTGGTAGCCAGTCGTACTATGTGGCTTTTGCGTGTAGCCATGCACTACTCAAGCGGTTGCTAAGTGAAACGCCTTGGGGAACGGGGTACAGGCACATACTCATGAGGCATGACGGAGCAGAAGTCAAGAACGCTGTGTTCGCAGATAAGCGCAGATCGGCAGCAATATTAATACCGTATTGGATTATTTTTCCGGAGGATTTTGAAGATGAACAAAGCAGATTTTAAACTAAGTGCGCTTGATATTGAATTAGCGGTGGTTGAATTTTTTAACCCAAGACAAAATCTAATTGTTCCAAATGTGTGGTGGTCGTATTTTAAACACGAGTGCGATTTGCTTGTGTTGACAAAATCAAACTATGCCTATGAGATTGAAATCAAGACTACTCTCTCAGATTTGAAAAAAGATTTATTAAAAAAACACGGGCATTACGATCACAAAATTAAAAGATTGTATTTTGCGATTCCCGAAAGCTTGGAAAAACACATTGTGCATATCCCAGAAAGGGCGGGGGTGCTGGCCGTAAAGCCAAGGCAAGGCAGGACGTTTTCTGGTGAAAAAATTATCTATACCCACCTGAGTGTTTTAAGAAAAGCCAAAGACACATCGAAATATAAATTCTCAAATGAAGATAGATATAATTTAGCCAGACTTGGCACAATGCGAGTTTGGAAGCTGAAACAAAAGTTACAAGGAGGCAAAAATGTGTGAAATAAGCGTAGAGGTTCTAAGCGAAAACGGATACCACCAAGCCATGTTGGGATTGTCCCTAAACAAAGATCAGCCCGTAGAAAAAATGGGAGATGTTGCAAACAAATTGTGTGATAAAGACGGCGGCCACAATAAATTTATGGAACAAATAATTGTATGGCTAATGGTTCGCGCACCGCGCTACTGGTGGCAAGAAGCGGATACTTACAGAATGTCAAGCAAGAGTAGCCAGTCAACTATGCACACCATTCTGAGCAACAGGTTGGCCCCACAAAATTTTGAATTGGACAGTGTGACACATGAAACCCTTGATTTTTGCAATTATTTTATACGCAACAATAAATTGTTTGAGCTTAAGCGAGTGCTTCCAGAGGGTTTCATGCAAAAAAGAATGTGGATGCTTTCGTACAAAGCCATTAGGAATATTGTTTTGCAAAGAAAAAACCACAGATTACCACATTGGACAAAACTTATATCAGTGCTTCGCAACAATTTGAAGCATCCAGAACTTTTACCATTTGACAAGGAGTGAAAAATGTACAGCCCATTCGAAAGCGGAATAACATATCATGGAGATAGTGCCAATGATCCCATGATTGAAAACTTTAGCTATGTTGGCGAACCAATATCAATAGAAACCATGAAACCCATGTGGCGCATTACAAAAGGAAACATGAGGCTCAAAAGCAATTGTCCATCTGGGGGATTTGCTGAAATTAATGAGACTATGCGTGTTGTGTGGTCCGGAAAAGCATATTACAAAACGTGTATATCTGTTTCGTTTACAAAAAAAGATATGAAAATGATTAATGATTACGAGGGGTTCCACATTATGTTTAGATATCAAAACTCAGATAATTTATATGTGGCATCTATTAGAAATGACCAGAGAATCGTTGTAAAAAAAAAGGTAAATGGAATTTACAAAACGTTGTTTGAGGTTGGTTTTGTTCATGTTGTAAACGAAATAATTAACGCATCCCTGCAAATTGACGAAGGCTATTTGGACTTGGTGGTAAATGGTGTTTGTTGTACTGTCGACTTTCCTGGCAACGAACTACCGTACGGCTCCATTGGGTTTAGGGGCGATAATTTAACCGCAGAAATTCACAAAGTTTCAGCAGGAATTTTGAAATGAATATAGAACAAATTTGTGCTATAATCAAAGAGGAGCTTGCACTACTAAGCATACTCAAGCGGCCAGAACACGGGCAAATGTTAATTGACAATGTAAGAATTAGATTAAAGATGAACCCAAGGGAATACTGTGAACACAAACCACTCTCTGAGACTATACCAGCAAAAAGCAGAAAATGACATTAGGATAGCGCTTAGAAAAGGCTGCAAAGCTCCGTTGTTAGTGCTGCCAACGGGATCGGGTAAAACACATATATTTACATCGATAGCGTCCAAGGCGGCTCAACGAGGAAACCGAACGCTGATAATAGTACACCGTTCTTTTCTCTGGGAGCAAGTAAGTAGTAAGCTGACAGACATAGGCGTTGAGCACGGCATCATTGCGCCGGGGCGTACGAGCACAGCGGACAAAATACAAATAGCATCAGTTGACACATTGATTAGAAGGCTTGACAAAACCACAAAGCCAGACATAATAATATATGATGAGGCACATCACGTAGTTGCTGGTAATAAATGGGGGCGTGTTGCCGAGTATTGGCCTGATGTACCAATAATAGGCGTTACGGCTACGCCTGTCAGAACCAGTGGACAGGGCTTGGGTGTTGGCTCTAATGGATATTTTGACCATCTAATCATAGGCGCTCAAATATCTGACTTGTCTCCTGAGTATATCGCTCCTTGTAAATTATTTGCCCCTACAGATATTGATCTATCCGGTGTAAAACGAGTGGCGGGAGATTACGACAGAAAGGAAGTCGGAAAACGAGTTGACACAAAAAAGATATACGGCTCTGTGCCAGGACACTACAAACTGATTTGCTATGGAGTTCCTGCAATAGCGTTTTGTGTGTCCATCAAGCACGCTGAACACGTGTCCGAGGAATTTCAATCCGCTGGCATATCCTCCGCTTCTGTTTCTGGGAAAACCCCCAAAAACAGAAGGGAATATCTTTTTGATGCGTTGGCACGAGGGAAAATCATGGTGTTGACTTCATGCGATCTGGTAAGCGAGGGGTTTGATGTGCCTATTTGCGGATGCGCCATTTGCTTGCGCCCGACGCAATCACTTGGCCTTTGCTTACAGCAATGGGGGAGACCAGCGCGGCCGTACCCAGGTAAGAAGTGGGCTTACATACTGGACCATGTAGGGAATTATACTAGGCACGGAATGCCAAATGCTTATAGAGAATGGAGTTTGGAAGGCGCAAAACACAACCCAACAACCTCAAACGAGGAGGGTGTGGTAGCTGTTAGGACATGCCCAGTTTGCTTTAATGTTCACGCTCCAGCCCCAGTGTGTCCGGAGTGTAGCCATGTGTATGCGAACATGGGGAGGTTGCCCGAAACCGATGAACGTATTAGGTTAAGAGAAATTGAAATGGAAAAAGTTAAGGAGAATTTAAAAAAGCAAGATATAAAATTTCAGCGTGGAGGGTGTAGGTCGCTTGAGGAACTAGAGGAGTTTGCAAGGATTCATAACTACAAATCTGGATGGGCTCGCCATGTCTGGCAGTCCAGACAAAAGAAAGTGAGTAAATATGCAGTATGTAACTATTGACCAAGTTAAAAAAGCATTTTTTAATACTATTTGTTGTATCATATGTGAAGGAGGAAAATAATGCCAGGGTATAATTTTAAAGAAAGATTTGCCAGCATGATAGAATCAGGTGACAAAAGACAAACAATAAGAGCAATCCGGAAAGATGGGTGGGTCCCAAAAGTGGGCAGTACGGCTTACTGCTACACCGGAATGAGGACTAAAAAATGTCGTAAGTTGGGTGAATTTAAGATTAAGTCGGTGCACTCCATTAAAATAGGCAGATATGGCTATAGCTGTGTCTCTATTTTTGAAAAAGAAAATAGTTTTAAAATGGAAAGATTTGCAAAGGCAGATGGGTTTGACACGTGGGAGGACCTGACTTGCTTTTTTATCAAAACTCACGCTCTCCCATTCAGGGGGCTCTTGATAAAATGGTAAACTCTCATTACAACATTCGGTCCCAAACATTGATAAAAGCAAACAAAATCCCAGGTGTAAAGCTGTGGCCTAATCCCGTAGGGCTTGGGTATGCCGGTAGTGTAGCACATGAGTACAATGAGGGGGGGAATCATTTTGTGGTGCTAAAAAACCCTCGTAGAGTCCGGTATGGATTCGCTCCAGGCTCCAGTGATTGCATAGGATTTAGGCGCGAGTCTCATAATGGTGCGGTTATGCCACGTTTTGTGGCAATTGAAATCAAGGCCGGCAAGGACGTTCTCAGGCCGGCGCAAGGAAACTTCCTCAAAATGGTGAAAAATCACGGCGGAATCGCCGAAATAGTCAGAAATCCAGATGAGGTTATGGATATATTGCAGCGCTAACATATATAATGTAATAGGTAAAACAGCATAAAATGCAAAAAAAATAATAAAATGCAAAAAAAACTTGACTTTCCCTCAGAAATGAGGTATTATTATAGTAGAGGAAAAAACAAAACCCAAACCCAGGAGGATGAGATGAATACCAAAACCCAAAGCAAAGTGATTGGCCTTATTAGTCTCAACAACATAACTGATCCTACCAGCTCAAAAATTGAGGCTGTCGCAGATAGTTTTCCAGGAGAATATAGCAACGAGGATGAATATGTTGATTTTCAGATGGATATAGGACAGCTTGTCGAAGAAATGCAGGCGGCCAAAACAAAATACAGTTTTTCGGAAAATGGCTACGGCACCACAATCACAACGGGAAACTATGAGTTTTTTTATCCGGGAATTACTATAGACGATATGATGCATTGGTCCCCAGCCAATTTTTCAGGAGTTTCGTCGGTCTCAGATGGAGGAGTATATTTTACATTGGATCAGGCTCCAGAAAATCAAGATTATTTTTTCTGTGCCTTGGAAGAGGCTCGTAATAATTAATAATTTTTTCCCCAAACCCAGGAGGATGAGATGTTTTACAGAAAAAATTCAGTTGGAAACGCGGTAATATTTGAAAATGATGGCTCAGTTGCAACCAGAATAATGCAATCTAAACACTGTGTGTATCCGGTAGGTTCCAATATGTCAACAAAATATGAGCATCCGGTAGGGGTTGTGCTGTCGGTTGAGGATGCGCAAAAACTTGGAATTTTGGAAGAAAATTAGATTATGAACAATATGAGAAATAGAATCAAAAAAAACTCTCTCTCACAAAATGGAGCGTACATTGTGATCGACTTTGGGTTTTTCTTGTTGAAAACGAACGATCTATAGATGACATAGAAATTGTATATTCATCTGATCGCAATTTCGCATGTAGAAACCATCAGAAAAACGGGCGATGGGAAAATGTAGAAATTATAAAAAACCTTGGTGTAACAGGCAGCGCAAGGGGTACATCTTGGTGGGTTTTTGTTGTGGAAAAACAATCTCAGACAGGGAAAAAATATGAAAACAAATATTAAATCCAGAGCATTAAAAAGTCATGGCGATAATTCAAAAAAAATTGATCGGGTAATAAGTCGTGCCGAAAAAATACTCGCAAATATTGAAACAAAACTAAATATCCTAAAATCTATTAAGGGGTAATCATGAAACCATCAATACTCACGCAAAAACTACACGAACTATACGGCTCCGCGCTTACCTATAATGAAATGGAGCCGATGATAGGAACCGAAATAAGAAATTGTGTGGTTGACAACGGGGAGTTTCCTACAGAAATAGAAATAGATCTTAATTACATATCTATATACGATCATAATGGGGACACTGTTGACAATCCCTCCCTCCAAGATCTGATAGACAATGATTTTGGAACCGTGTCAACAGTTGTCCCCATCCCTGCTAATCAATATTATGATGATGACTATCATGTGGTTGCAGCGGCCACAAAAGTTTGTAAAAGTATTGCTATCTATAGCACACAAATCATTTTTTCGCCTGGAGGTAAGCATGAAAAAGTTAGTTGAGTCACGAGTTAGGAGTAAGGCAATTGACGAAAACAGATTTCCTAAAGTGGTTGCTATAGACCTGCAACCAGTTACTATTACGGACGGCAAGGGATTTGTGGTTGACAATCCAGGAGAAGCTGATCTTATTAAGCTCGGCAAAGGAATTATTAAGGGGAAAGTTGTGTTCAATAGTTCTAATAATCGTAATCGGTGGATTGAGTTCGATGCAACACTCCACTCAGTAGTGCATGATAGTGCTGTGTACAATATCTCGATCACCTCACAATCTCAGTTCCTAGAACGGCTAGGGTGTTTAGGCATGGGAATCACATATGACTAATCTCAAAAAGTTAATTAGCTTTATCAATTTCTTGTACATACGTCAATTAATCCGTGTGTACAAGATCGTGCTCAATTTTCTTTACAGGAGAAAGTGATGGAAACAATAAGGATATCAATGTTACAAAGCTCTGTTGATTGCTGTAGGCGCGCGGCATCGGGCCAATTTCAAAAATTAATTGGTGATGATGCAGGGTACGCGCTAACACAAGAGAGGACAGGCGTGTACACGGCAATGGGAACCGGCGCGCATGCCGGAGTTCAAAATATGCTAATACATAAAATATTGCATGGATCATTGAACAATGTCCAAGAAAACATTGATATGGCAATATGGGAGTACGATAAATCGCTACAAGAAACACCAGATGTGTTGTATGATAATATTACTGGGAACCAAGACATAGGAAGATTACAGATAGAGCAATTTGTCAAGCATTATCAAAACGATGTGGCACCTTTCCTGAAATTCCCTGAAAATGCTGATCCAGCTAAACACATAGAGAGGCATATAGTGCTACAACTGAAGGGATATAAGGTTTCTGGACACATTGACGTTACGCCAACACGTTCAATCTGCGACACAAAAACCGGCAAGGCATTGCGTGCGTGTCATACACAGCTTGGTGGGTATGCCAACCTCGCGGTTTCAGATGGGGACGAAAAACCAGAACAACTAATAGTGCACCATCTCCCGCGCGTAAGTGTTGGCAAGCCCTACCCAGGGACCACCACATTATCGTATCCGGTAGATTTTTGCATGAATGAAGCCTGGTATATCATTAATCAACTAATTAGGGATGTAGAGAATTTTAAAGCAAGCGGGAACCCCGCTTGCTTCCAGGCAAACCCTAACTCAATGCTTTGCAATGAGAAATATTGTAGAGCCTATGGAACTAAATTTTGTGAATATCATTAGGAGAGAACATGGATCGCATAAATAGAATCGTGCTTGAAAACAGAGGGTTGCTGTTTGTTAAATTCAAATCAATTTCTATCGCCTCGCATCCCAAACATAGACGGATACAGCACCGCGACGGGAAAAATGGCCGTTATTGTACGGACATACGTCATGAGATCACTACCAATGTGCTACAACGTGACATCCAAGCATCAGTAATGGATTTTGAAAGAATTGAGAGCGGAACATTTGTCTTGACATTTGACAGTGGTTGCCGTGTGGTGTATAGCAATGTTTTCACAAAAGAAATAAGTGACACTACAATAAACGATGATGGCGAATTGACAAAAACTATTGTATTTGTAGCGGAAAGTAAGCCAGTATCTACCAAGGGGGTAAAATGAGCTACACCAGCGTTTCGAGTAACACAATGAATATGTCCAAAAAAGAAGATCCGACATACGCCATATTACACATTCCAGACCATAGTGTCAATACGCCAAGCTGGTTTAATCAATTGAAATATAGCGAACACATCAAAAGAGAAGTTGATTTTGATAACAAGATAATTTATTACAAACAAAGTTACGAGAAAAGGCTTTGGTACAATATATATACACTATTAACACGGAGGAAATAATGGAACAAAAGTACGCCCCTGGCAAAAACCCAATTATAAAAAACTTGCTTCCAGGACTTACCGAAAGGGGTAAAATTAAAATAGGCAGAAAGGGCAAGATGCATTCAAAAGGATTTCAATTACCAGAAAAGCTGGACCATTTCATAGTCACAAAACTTGAACGGAGCCAAGACGGTAACTTTTTAGTTGACAAAGCCATCCACGCATTGCCTACTGTTGGTCAACAAGCAAAAACAATACCTGTTGTTCTCTTGTATGATGACATATCTCTTAATTTTCAGTGCCGGTATGCCTGTTATTTCGGCAAGACGTTGTATTGTTCGGGGGATGGGGAATACGCTCATCAATTAACAAAAGGAAAAGCAGAAAGAATTCAAGCAGAGTGCTCTTGTTTTAGATCTGCGCCTACTTTTAACGGCGACAAAAACGATGGAAAGGGCAAGTGTAAAATTAATGGAACGCTTTCAGTAATGATTCAAGGAGCTGATTCTGTTGGCGGGGTATGGAAGTTTCGGACAACCGGATACAATTCAACTATTGGTATTCTGAGTTCGCTAACTCTCATTAAAAGCATTACAGGCGGAGTATTGGCAGGACTACCACTAACCATGACTATTCATCCTAAGATCGCTACCAATCCACTTAATGGACAGGCACAGACAATATATGTTGTGGGGATTGAATACTCAGGTAACATCAAGGCGCTTCAAGACAAATCGCTTAAAATAGCTCAAACAAATGCAGAATACCGCGTAAGGCTTGGCAATGTTGAAAATGAGATGAAACAACTTATATCCGCCGATTCTTCTTTGGTGGATGAGGCCGGCGATATAGTAGAGGAGTTTCACCCGGAAGAAATGCAGTCACCAACAGGTGTCAATGATATTCCCACACAGTCAAGCCCGGTGGAGGACGCACCAAAACCAAAGGAGCCCACACGTGAACCTGAGAAAAAAGAGGCTTCAAAGCCAGCACGCAATAAGTCAATTCCGAAAAAAAGTAAAGAGAAAGCTGTTGAGAAGGCGGTGGCAACGACCAATGCCGGTGAAAAACCACCGGTTTCAGAAACGGTTGAAACGCAGATACAAGACGACATAGAACAAGACATGTTTGACGGCGCATCAATTGGGCCTCCTCCCGCTGTTGAGGACGATATGAATATAGATCTATTTTAAATTATAATTATTAACTTTTTAGAAAGAAGGATAAAATGACATTAGACAAAATGTTTGGATTGGCAGAAGCCTACGCACGCAAGCGAGATAATCACAGACGATTGTCAGAATCTCTAAAAGAAAAAAATCGGGCTGAAGTACAAGTGGCTGAAGACAGGCTTGTGTCAGCCATTTATGAATTTCTTGATGGCTACACAAAGCAAGAAAGCGTGGTGGTGCCTAAGAAAAAAGAAGCTCCCAAGCCAAAGCCAGCGAAAAAGACCGCCCCCATCCAGGTTGGAAAACCTGTTGATGACAACACTGATGAATCCACAAATCTTTTTGGAGGATAATATGAAATTCAAAATAAGAAATTATTGCGCGGTAAAGCACGCCGATATCAACACATCGAAACTCACATTGATTGGGGGGAAACACAGAGCTGGAAAATCCTCAACACTGGACGCCATTAGAAGCGTTTTGACGGCTAACCCGATGCCGTTCAAGGATATTAAAAAAGCTGAAATATCCATGCTGGTTCACTCCGGCACTCCATCAGGGTATTGCGTGGTAGAGGATGGGGACAATTCCGCTCGTATAGATTGGCCCAAGTGCGAGTACGTAACCAAGGGCAAGGTAAGCACACTGTCAACAATTGCTGTAGGCATTGACTCTTTGGTTTTTATGAAACCCGCAGAGAGAATAAATTATATAGTTGACATGATGAAGGCGGCTCCTACAAAAGAGGATCTCCTGAGAGAGCTTCTTGACATGGGAATAATAAGTATCGGGCATGTGCTCCCTGCGTCCGAGGAAAAACACCCACTGTTTATCAAGCTATGGGAAAACATAGAGATGAATGGATGGGACAATACCCATCAGCAATGCAAAGAGAAAGGAGTAAAATTAAAAGCAAAATGGGAAATAGTAACGGGAGTTAGAAAATATGGTGTCAGAATTGCAGAGCAGTGGAAGCCGGAAGCGTGGAGCCTGGACCTGGATGGGCTTGAGGAAGTCATATTGATCACAGACGTTAACAAGGCTAAGGAATGGGTGGACGCTGCCAAAAAAGATGTTGCCATATCAGACTATGAAATTGAGAGACTCAAGGCAATCACGGCAAACAAGGATAAGGTGATTGACAAGTATGATGTGTTGGTTAAAAAACAAGGCGTGTGCGAACGCGCAATGAATGAAAAAAAAGCCAAACTAAGGCTACTCAATAACACAAAGGAGGTGCGCGACCTAGTGTGCCCGAAGTGCCAAGAGTTTCTCACTTTTACAAATGGGAAATTGAAGATTGTACCCAAGAAAGAACACGAAAAAGCCGTTGAGTCAAAAGGCGAGGCCGAACAATTAAGAAAAGATATTGCATCGCTGGAAGCACAAAACAATATCCAAATAAAAGAATGGTCTCAAGAAAAAGCTTCCCTCAAAATAATTAGAGATGCTGATGAAAAATTAAAAATTATAGAGTCGCAGGAAAACGATACTGGAACCGCGAAAGTAGAGGATGTTGAAAACCAATTAAAGAAAGCTGAAGATAGGCTTGGTGCATTCCGAACCTGTAAAGAAGCGCTGAAGATAGCAAGTGATATCATCAACAACAAAAAGCTTGGTGATATGCTTGCCCCTAACGGGCTGCGAAATACCAAACTTATTGGCGCACTTGACGTGATAAATAAATCAATGAAGATGCTTACGGACAAAGTTGGGTGGGATGCGGTGGAAATTGAGCCTGGTTGTAGTATTAGTGTGGGTGGGATACCATACGGTAGATTCAATGCTAAATCTGAGAGATATAGAGCGCGGGTTTTGTTACAATTAATGGTTGCTATGGCAGAACATGCGAAACTCGTTGTGATTGACGACAGCGATGAGCTGGTCAAAACTACAAAGAACTCTCTCATGAAAGTCATATTGCAATCTAAAATTTCTGCAATAGTCGTTAGTGCACTTGATAATAGGAGCGAGCTGCCAGACCTTAGTAAAATAGATGGGCTATCGTATTGGATTGAAAACGGAGAAATCAAGGGGGAAGGTTAGCACTACAAAACAACTGTGGTAGTTGTGTGTTACTGGCCGGCATAGTCTCCGGCCACCCCTCCCCATTTTTTATAGAGAGGAGAAAAAAGTTGACAAAAAGAAAGCCAGAAAAGCCAGTAGTCTTAATAAGTCCTGCGCAACTGTCTAAGCGGTGGAATGTTAGTGTGCAGACGCTGAGGAATTGGAGGTTTCACAGAGCCGGCCCTAGTTATGTTGAGCTGGGTGATAAATATGCGGTTAGATATCCTGTTTCAGAAATAATAAAATACGAAACAAATTTATGCATAGAAAAAAAGCCGGGATAACCGGCTTTTTTTTTCTTAATCTACGATGTAGGTTATTGTTTGCCGAAAAAAAACTTTTGCCCTAATAGCAGAACCTCCCACCCCAAAATTAAACGCGCTTAATTCGCCACTGCTATCTGTTATTCTCGCCTGCCAAGTATCAGCCGCCCCGGTTTGTATCCACAAAACACCCATCCTCTCCTCGGCCGTTCCAGCGTCTTGTTTTGACAGTGCAACAGGCACCCCCTTCGGGAGCGTTGGCAGAATGAGTGTAGGCCATGTGGTATTTGGAGTAACAACAAGCTCTGTATTAGTGGCATGGTACCCCCGGAGTTCTTCTGTCGTGATGTGGACAACATTTCCTATTTTGGTATATGTCCAATTGACATTAACAGGCGTGGTGAAATAGGTACTCGTAACATCCACATTAATAGTGCCAGTCAAGTAATCATCTACAGAATCAGTAATTGATATTTTAGGACATGAACCATCTGCATCAAGCCCTTGGTGGTTGTGTCCATTACTCGCATTGGTTCCCCAATACAAATCCAGGAAATCTGGGGTCATGTGGTCGCCATTAGACCAGTCTCTTTTAGCCATAATTATCTCCTATGGTACATAAGTATATTCAAATTTAGTCCATGCCGGTTTTAATCGTTCGTACATGTTCTCAAGTTCTGGGGCACTCGCTGCTCCTGTAACGGTTACGGTGATTAGATAACAACTTGACCCAAACGGGCCATTGTGTATGGGCGCAGGTAATGGTGTCCCTGGACCTTGTGGGCTTGTGTGAATTGAGTATTGATGAATAACAAAACCTATTGCACCCGTGCCTTCGGCAAGGGAGACGGTATAAATGCCGCTCCCAAGCTTATTGCCCAATGATTCATAGTACGCTTTTGTCAATCCACCACGAGCCCTAACAGCCGCTTCAATCCTATTCCTTCTAATGGTATCCGAGTCGCCAGGAGCCACAAGGAGATTGTATGTTTCCTCAAATGACTCCATTAACAAAGTGGTGGTGTCAGGAAACAAATCATCCAGCAACAGCGCTCCTTGGTCTTCGCAGTAATCAAGAAACTTTCCCATTACATGAAAATTATTTACAAAGATCGGATCTTCTTTCAGAATTTGAAGCGGTGATTGTTTCCGCATAGCGACTTCGTGCCGAAACGGATCAACCGCACTGTCCTCATCTTTGTAATATGATTCACCGTATGAATAATTGGTGCCATAATCACCCATTTATGCCTCACAAAATTTGTTTAATTTGTCATTCCAAACAACATCAATTTCAAAAGGCTTGCTAATTTGCTTCATCATAGAACCACCCGTATCTATCCAAGAATACGGACGCGAGCCCTTTGTAACCTCCCACCCCTGCACACAATACCCAAGATCTTTTTTTGTAAATTCTACAAATTCCTCTTTGTCAATGTTTTCAAGCTGCGATATACAATCCTTGCATTCAATGGAATCATCTATCGTTTTTTGATCTCTTGCTGCGAGCCTAAATAGGATTGTCAATAATTTTATTTCGTATTCCTTTATTGACAAGGTTTCTTCGCCTTTTTCCTCATTGTACGTTTCTTTTACAATTTCCTCTGATTTAGAGAAATAAATTTTAAAAGTTTTAGCCATAATATAACTCCTTAAATTAGATTAAAATTAACCATTCAGAAGGGTGTAGCTGTAAGTTACGGTCCCACCTATTCTGTTTTTTAAATATATTTTACCATCTGTGTGAACATTTACATTAAATTGCGCGTCAGTCCCATCTCCCGCTCCATCTGTTAGAGCACCAGTCGAAGCGGTAAACACGGTTGCCGTGTCAAGCTCTTCTGTGCACGCTGCGGTTTCAGCATCATATCCAAATATCCCAAACCGCAAATTGTTACCAGCATCCTCAAAGGATACGACAATTACACCGCGAGGATTGTTTGGGGTAAAACTAAATACTACATCATCCGCAAGACTCGTTCCCTCCTTGCTTAGATACGAACAAGTATTACTCCTAACAGTTGTGCCTTGTAGACTGCTAACGAAATCAAAATAATTTGTGTTTCCATTTAGAGTAAATTGCATATTTGAAACACTGCCACCACTCAAAGCCTGTAAGCCAATGGCTCCATTTGGTGCCTCATCACCGATTTCTTTTGCATCTGCCCAAATCCTTGCGTACAGGGTGTCACTAGAGGAAGAGTCATCAGCATAGCAACTAATATACATTATATCATCATCATTTGCTTGCGAACCGCCTCTATTGTTTCTAAATATTAATTCTGATGCATCAGGTCCGTCTGTTTGTTGGTCAAGAACGAAATCACCGCCAACAGTTAGATAGGCCCTTACGCTAGTTCCGCCTGGCGCAAACTGTATAGGAGCGTCTGATTTTGTTGACACAATCAACAATGCCGCTGCGGTGTTACCAGAATATAGCGCTACTTTATCAGCCCACCATGCAGAACTATGTGTTGAACTAACAGCATACAGCCCACCAAAACAAGAGTCAGAAGCACATTCAAACCCTGAAAGCGCAGCGGTTCCACCTGTCAAGTTTTGTGCCCTTATTAATGTGGAGGCATTTTGGTTCTCTCCAACATCAATGAGATTTGAGCCTATTGACATACCCACACTAAGCTGGTTGTATATTGTCATGTCGCCTTGGTATGTGTTGATTCCGGTAAGTGCCTTAATTTCTGTTTTGCCAGATGTCATTATACCACTTCCGCCCTGATACCTCGAAGTCGCTACGAATATTCCGTTGCCGTAACAGACGGAATACCATCCCAGGTCAGCCGCCGAGGTCCTTGATGTCCAGATCTTACCATCCGGCGAAGTCATGACTCTGTTACCCGTACCAGTATTTGAAACCGCCACGAATATTCCGTTGCCATAAGTCACAGAAAACCAATCCAGGTCAGCCGCTGAGGTCCTTGATGTCCAGGTCTCACCATCCGGCGAAGTCATGACTCTGTTACCCGTACCAGAAATTGAAACCGCCACGAATATTCCGTTGCCATAAGTCACAGAATTCCAGTCCAGGTCAGCCGCCGAGGTCCTTGATGTCCAGGTCTCACCATCCGGCGAAGTCATGACTCTGTTACCCGTACCAGTATTTGAAACCGCCACGAATATTCCGTTGCCATAAGTCACAGAAAACCAATCCAGGTCAGCCGCTGAGGTCCTTGATGTCCAGATCTTACCATCCGGCGAAGTCATGACTCTGTTACCCGTACCAGTACTTGAAACCGCAACAAAAAGCCCATTGCCGTAAGTTACAGATCTCCAACTTAGGTCAGCCGCTGAGGTCCTTGATGTCCAGATCTTACCATCCGGCGAAGTCATGACTCTGTTACCCGTACCAGTATTTGAAACCGCCACGAATATTCCGTTGCCGTAACAGACGGAATACCATCCCAGGTCAGCCGCTGAGGTCCTTGATGTCCAGGTCTTACCATCCGGCGAAGTCATGACTCTGTTACCCGTACCAGATTTTGAAACCGCAACAAAAAGCCCATTGCCGTAAGTCACAGAAAACCAATCCAGGTCAATGGCGGAAGTCTCACTTTCCCATTTCGTGCCTGCGGAAATAATGTCGCCAATAACTTCTAGTGTATTCGCCATTACATTAACTGTTTTTGTTGCACCAACAGTAATGCTCATTGTGTCAATGCTATGATCGTACAACAGCATTGCAACGTCCGCATCCTCTGGATCAGACCAAGCCACACCAGTTGTTGCGGTATTAGGGTTTAGGAAGTTTATATAATTATCGTTTGCGTCATCTTCAAGTAAAAATTGAGCTGTTGATATTTTTGTAGCTCCAGAACTTGCAACAAAAGAATGAAATCTGACTTGTGGACTATCGGTCCCAACACCAACATTGCCACCATTAAAATAAGTGTCTCCAGCAGAATTTAATTTTATCTTTGTAGTGGCACTCGAATTAGATATTGTAACATAACCGTTGTTTAAGGCGTCTGCTTTTAGCCCTATCACGCCAGCACTACCAGACGAAACACAATTTAAAAATTCTTTTGTGCTTGAGGCGCCCGTTGTTGCATCAAGACGTATCAACGCCCTTCCTATAGTTATTGGGTCTCCAGATATGTGCACCAATGTAAGCGGAGATTCCACCCCAACACCAACATTGCCACCATTAAAATACGAATTTCCATTGGAGTGCAAAACCGTAGTAATATCGTTGCTTGCGTCACGCAGTTGAATATTGCCATGGTTAGAAGCGTCAGCCGCTAATCTAATGCTACTCGTGGCAATAGATGATGTGCACAACAAAAATGCTTTGTCGCCAACGGCAGACGTAAGGAAGATGTTTGCTGCTTGTTGCGCCCCATAAACCGTCAATGGTGATCCCGGATAATTCGAAGAACCAATTGACACATTGTCAGGAAGATATATAACGCCTTTGTTGGCATGGGACGTGCTTTCTATTGTTATGTCATCACCGTCATCTGCCCCCCCATACAAAACCTGTCCGCCAGATCTGCCAGCAAGCAAGGCGTATATTGAATGATCATCATCAGCCAGACCAACAAGATCGCCATGTTCGGCAGCCGCAAGCCCATCATCAACATATTTTTTGTTTGCGACCTGGTAATCAGCGGTAGGCGCAGCGGATGGAGTAAGAGGAAAGTTTACAAACGTGCCTACAGCCGAACTATTGACATTAAGCGCAATCGTTCCAGATGTCTCGCTATATAGTTTGAAATGCCTATGCCCACCAGTGTATTTGGTTTCATCCACACAATCCTCTACCAATGTGTCTATTATATCCTTAAAAAGTTGTTCCTCAGTAACTCCCCATGGTGGCGGATCACCGGCCGTATTATGTGTAAAATTTTTATATGTTGCCATAACTACCCCTTATGATATAACAATATTATCGTTTACTTTAATGATCATTTCTATTCCGGCTTGCGCTGTTGTTGCGTCGTCAGCCGAATTAACTTTTATCAACACGCCATAGTATTGCCCGTCACCTATCCCATTTATTGAGGACGGATCAAAGGCATACACCACCGCGACATGTCCACTTGTCAATCTCTTAGAGGATAGGCTGATTACTGTTGCACTTGACACGTCAACCCCAGTCGTTTGCCAACTGTTGTTAGATGAACTTGGAGGATTCACCAGATATACTTCAGAAGTTAAACTTATTATTTCCTCCAACACATCTATATCGAGCTTGATTTCTCCATGTGCTGTTGAATCCTGATTAAGCCTTATCACTGGTAATATGTGTTGGGGATAATCAAAATCAAAAACTGCATTCCTATTCATTGTACACAACCCCTTTCCTATTATCATTACAACTATAGCTCTCTATGACCAGATAAAACCGCCACACTTGGCTGTATAGGTTTGTGCCACAAAAAAAACGCTTCCTCATCAACTAGCCCCTCATTGGTGACGACAAATAGATGTGATTTGATTTGTGCGGTGTCTCCAGATTTATGTATTGTCTTAACTTTGTATACCACAGTATCACTTCCTGCAAATTCATCTATGTCAACCTTTGGATCTTCGATAGCATAATAAGCAGAGTTTAATTCACTTATTATATCCGTCTTTTTTTTCTTAATCATCAAATCCTCCTAAAGTTAATATTATGCCTCTGTAACATTTATTGTTCCTGGTCTAATATGCTCATCATTGTCAACTGTAGTTTCTTCCGCCGCTGGCACTGAAACCACCGCAGTTGCTGCACCATATGACAATGCCGTACACGTCAGTATTGACTTGTGCAATGTTTGCCCAGGCTTGTATGTATCCAGCAAATTTTCAATAGCATCTTCTATTGCCGTTGTATCAACACTACCACCCACGGGTGCCGTCACTTCAATTGTCACAGCCTGTGTAGCTGGGTCTGATGAGGAAACAGTTACTGAAATCATACCAAGCGGCCTTACTGTTTCAATATATGTTTCGGTGGCCCTTCTAAGCAATTCCTCAGCTCCTGCAACACTATATCCCTCTGGTGTACCTGTAAAAATATCATCATTCAAAACCAGTGTATTTAAATCCTCTACTGATGCAACTGTGGTAATGGAGTCGTCTGTGGTGTTGGTTACGGGATCACCCGCTGCTACTGCGGCCGTAACAAAATCAGCCCCAGAATCGACTAGTTTGTTGACAACCACACTGGTATTGTTCCCACTTGCTTTCACCTGATTTATTATGGTTTCGTCATCAGGAATTGTATACACACCTACAGTGCCAAGTAGATCGTTTGGTGTGCTTACAACAGTTGCGTACTCATTGGTGTATGTGGTGCCGCCATACGTAACATATGAGTTATCTGAATCTTTAGCCCAATTTTCAAAATCAAGGGCATTCCCACCCGCTGGAGGTTGCCTTAATTTATTTAAAACCTTTATCAAATAAGTCGCGTCAGTATCAGTTCCGGTATAAGTCACCTCAAGAATTGCGCCCCACCTCTTAAGATTGGTTGAATCCGCAGTGTCTGGAAAGTGCTGTTTGTGTATCCACCCCTGGTATTTGTATAGTCCCCATAGCATGGAAGATAATGTAGAGCCATTTACAAAAGCCATAGACCCAATTGACACGTCGGGAGAGTCGTCAAGGTTGTCATAGTCTGTCAACACATCATTTAATATTGTGTCAAAATCTTTTTCATATGGTGAAGTCGTCACTCGGTCCCCCTACTGTTCTAAAGTAATCTATAGTTACCGGTATCCCATCTGCTTGAATCACTTCTACTTTAAAATTAACTCTTGTTTTGTCCTTTGAATCACCCTCAACAATTACAAAAATACTTTTGGCCTTACCTATATCTACCAACCATTGCAAGGCTTTTTCTGTCCTCGCTTTGATCAGATTAATATTAGTCGAAGCCACTTTTTTAATGCCGCTAAAATCTAACCCAAAACTTGGCGCACTAAACAGCTTCCCTTTATTTATTGACAAAGACAAGAAAACATTTGTTGATATATTCCCTGGCTTATCCCATGACATTACTGGCACACCATTTTCACTTGTTGTAACTGAAAAATCCATTACTGAGCCTCTGTTTTAGTTGTTGCATCGGTGACCAGGAACAAAACCGATGGTGGCCCGGTCTGCCCGCTTACTGGATCGACATGCACATGGGTGTTGTATTTTGTTATAATGTCTTCTGTCATCAATTTGCGCAAACTCAAACCGCCTAATTCAATATCACCATTCGCTTTCAAAATAATTGAGTTATTATTATTTGCAATCTCAATATCGCCACCAGCGACTATTTTTACATATTTATCAGCATCTGCATAGATAGCCACGTCTTTTTCGTTTGTCAATGCTGGTCTACTTGCTTGAGAATCAGCGGTTGCTATTACAGATACGTTGTTTCCGTCTATCAATGCGACTCCCACAGAATCAACCGGAGGTATTGACGTCAAACCCACATGCTGAAAATAGGAACGCTCTGTTATTTCCTCGTTCGGCCTACCAATGCCATTAACAATTTTCTGGTAATCCCCATCGGTTACAGATGATATTTTACACTTTATAATTCGCATCAAATCCCCAATTCAAATAATTTTTCATGTGACAATCTCAACACTGTAATTGGCCCTCTCGCGTCGAATGTAAATGTCCTACCATACAACACCAAGTGCCTATACACTTCTGAAATCTCATCATAAACATTAACATATCTGTTCACACTCCAAACCTGCCCATTGTCAGCAACATGGCCTTTGACCTCGTATTCTAACTGATATCCAGCAATCCTTTGCTCTTCCCTTGTCATTATGGCAATTTTTTCAGGATCACCCTCATCACTATTTATGTGTTGAGCAAAAAACTTTTTGTCATCCAGGGTTGAGTCCGTTGCAACTACCTCTTTGTTTACATGCACATCACCCCAAACATCTTCTACCTGACTCGATATAGATATCGTTGAATACCTTCCCGACACGTCTTCAGTAAGGCCAGAACTCAACACATTATTTCCAACACCATCTTTTCTATTTGTAATACTGTATACTACAGTGTCTGCAAATCTCTTTTTGTTTAGGTCTCCAATATATAACGTGCCGTTTTCTTGGTACAATGTTTCAAACCCAGAAGATTTAACAAGTGCGCTTACTTTATCAAATACCGTATCACCTATATCTATTTTGTAATGTTTCTTATCTGCAAGCGCTGTAAATTCTGCATCGTATGTTGTTGTGTCTGTTCTTGTACTCATGGTGTCACTGTTGTTTACATCTGCTAACAATGCAGTGTTACGACTTGTAATATCAGCGTTATTATTGAACCCTGTAGTATCCGTGCTTGTAGCAGCCGCCCCTTTTGGCTTGGTGTAAAAATTGGTCTGTCCTATCAAGGTGTCAATTATATCTATTGGGCTTTCGTTGTTAAAATCTTTGTAGTCATTGCAATACCCTTCAACCAAGACAGACGCTCTATCCTTTCCGGATAGTTGCACCTCTCGCCTCGCCTTACTACTCACAATCCTCCGCCGTTGAATTATTCCACGAAACTGTATTTTGCCATTAATTAAAAACTGGACTCCGCACCCCAAAGCAATGTCGGTTCTTGCATTGACAAGCACTAAATTAAAAGCACTCGATACCAAGCCCATTTCAGAATCAAACGCATAAGATTTAAATTCGTTCTTATCCGAAAGAATTGTTCCGTCCCTTGCCGTTATAATTATTTTTACATCTGTCATCATTCTACACCTATCATAACATTGACTTCGCCGTATGTAAAATTAGGGTTTTTGATACCAGGATTCAATTTCAATAATCGCTCTGCGGCTTGGTACGACTGCCCTGTATGAATTGCTATTTCATGTAATGACATTAACGAATAATCCTTAACAACAATTCTATCTCTGTCAAGTTTTATTTTATTTATGTAATCCTGCAAACTCCTTGCCTGGGTTTGTAGCGGCCTGTTGTCTCTATCCAGCAATATAGCCTCATTAATAAAAGCCCTGACTTCATAAAGCGATTGCTCTAATTCAGTTAGTGTCATTGTTTCCGGCGCACTTACAGTGCCTTTAAAATTACCGGCATTGTCAAATGAGGGTGATGCTTCTTTGGTTTTTATGTCTCTGTGGTTTTGGTCGTCTTCGTCATAGAGATTAGCCGCTTCAAAAGACACCCGCGAAGCCCCCATAATATGTACGTAATTTTGATCTACTCCGGAGACAGTTGCTTTAAGCTCCCTAATACCCATAATAATACTATTAATAAAAGATGCGGGAGCGTTTCTTGTCGTCTGGTAAAGCTCAACCACTCTGTCAATAGCTCCGTTAATAGACTCCATTACTAAGCCTGGTGTGCTCGTTCCGTAGTTAATGGTATTTACAATTGATGTGGCAGGAGATGTTAGGTTACTCAAGTTTGTATCTAATTTACTGATTAGTAGTGTTGCGTTCGCTGTCCATGTAGCAGCGCTTGGCGCTATTTTCTGTGATGCTTCAAGCTTTTCAGTCACCTTAGTATTTTGCTCTCTAAATTTTGCAGCGGTTTCCGGAATAACATATTTTATAATAATTATTTTTCCAGTAAGTAATTCTTCAATAAATGAAAATGACACCTTTACATATTCGTCGGTATCATCATGGAAAAATGATATATTACTTATTTTCCCGTTGAACTCGCCATACTTAGAATGTGTAAAAGTAAAATTTTTTCTTTTGCTGTTGATGTATTCCAAGAAAAAGAAATGCTCATTATATGTTGGCTCAACTATTTCACCGCTTGCGCTCCATCCCTCTGTTTTAGCTGGATTATTTTGAAAACTACATTCCACCTGAATTTTACGGGGTTTTCTGCCGAGATGTTCTATCTCATTATAATCACTATACGGATATTCGTTCACAGCAAGAGAGTATTCAATATCGTCTCTAATACTGATTATATCGAGATAGTAATTGTCTAATTTTGCAATGTATCTATCTGGCATAACCTACCCCTATCTTTGTGGTGCGAGTTCCCTGGTTACCATTCCAGACACCGCGCCCCTGCCATCGTGTATTTGTGCCTTGAGTATTGATTTTGATTTGTAAACATTTCCTGATGGGCCAAGAACCACATTGTTGTACACGTTTAATTCCATTTGCTCCAACTTTTTTTCTTGAGCTGCTATCTGATTGAATGAAATAAATTTTTCCCACGTAGTAAGCTTGGCTCCACGCTGCTGCTCCTCTGGTAGCGTTTCTATTTTCCTCTGAGACCTGGCCGCTCTACCGCCCGTAGGAGCGAGAAATCTAAATGCCTTTACCCCAAACATGCCGGCTTTTCCAATCAACCTAAACATGTCACCGATAGCACGAGCAGTTTCTTCAAGCTGTTTCAGTTTTTGCGGATCGTCAAGCAACCTGCCTATAGCGTCAGACATATCGTTAAGGACACCAACAAGCGCCTTGTCGGATACCAGAGTAATGGCGGCAGCCATACGGTTGAATCCCTGCGAAGATGTTTGTGCTACTCGTTGATATTTTTTTTCAATATTTTCAGAAGCATTAAGCCCAATGTCAACCAAATTGTTGTATTCCTTGATTTCACCATTTGCTCGTCTGTATTCAACCCCCAACAGCTCAATAGCTCTAAGTGATCTAATGTTCGGAAACAACGTTTTTAATTTTGTAATATCTCCACCGGTAACTCTTAAAATATCTTTTAAAATATCACCAAAATTCCTAATTTCTTTATCCGAACCAAAAATAGTTACTTTTGCAGCTTCCAATTCATCTTTTCGCTTAATCAATGAATCCAGAAACCTAACCACAGAGGTTGTGCCTTCCGCTATTTCGCCACTCCTTGCGGCAAGCTGGACAAATGCACCAAACTCAGCAAACGACTGTTTTCCCTGAAATCCCTTTCCACGAAACGCTCCGAACAGTTTTGCGCCTTCAGTTGCCATTGCTGCAATGTTTACTTTTGCCTTGTCCCCCTGAGCAATTAGAAGCTCCATCAAATCAAATAACTCTTTATTTTCAATTCCTGACATAGAATCTTTTAAAGCAACTGCGAAAGTTCCAAGCTCTGAAGCGTCAGCACCAGTTCCTCTTATTATTTTTGCAAACTTAGTCAACCCTTCTGATGCTAAATCAAAATCTCCTGACAAGTCTACAATTGTTTTTGCAGTTTCAATCATTACCTCTCTTTGTGCGCCAATGTCTAGGGCGGTTCTGTGAAATGCGTCCCTTAATGCAAATTGTTTTTCTACTGACACGCCCGCCTGTACTGATAGCCTTGCCAAGGCTTCGTCAAATTTTACGACTTCTCTTGCCTTGTAAAGTAACCCTATCCCACCACCTATACCAAGCAATCCAGCTATTCCACCACTCACACGACCAACACCACGCATAAGCCTTCTTCTTTTTGCCGCATGTCGCTTTAAAACTCTTTCTCGTTCTCTCGCAATTTTTTTTTCTGATCTTATAGCGTCTCGCTCTTCTCTCTTTCTGTCTCGTGCGAGCGCTGCATGTGTGCGCTTGTGTAAAGCCAGGTTAAACCGAACTTCTGACGCTGTTATTCTTTTTATTTCCGTTGAAGATGTTTTGGTTTGCTTAACACGCCTTTTGGACAACTTTTTGTTGGTCTTATCAAAACGATTAACGAGAGTATGGAGGTTTTTATACTCCTTCCTCACATCTTTTGTATCGGCGGTTATAGTGATTTTTACATCTGATGCCATTTATTCTTTTCCGTGTTTACGTACGCGATAGGTCTTGTTTTTGTCAGTCTTTTCTGATGCAGACTGCAAGCCCATAAGAACAGTTTCCATTACTTCAAAATACAGCAATTGCCCACTACTTAGCTCGATTGCTGGCTTACCAAAAAAAGCACAAGCCTTTTCAGCAAATTGATATCTGAAAGCATCGTGAGTTCCTCTTCCGGGTTTTTTTTTACGCTAACTACCAGCCTGTCAAAATCTTCCTCGGATATACTCGCAGGATCAGGCGAAAACTCATCGTGTAGAGCGTCTACAGCGGTTTGAAAATAATCCTTGAGTTCAGGCGTAAGCATAGAGCGAAATTCAGCAATGCTTTTGAATAGCTTCTTTCCTGTGTCTGGATCAAGCATTGTTCTAAACAGCAACTGGGTTTCTTTCTCTGCCTGGTAGTCAGATAGGTTTTCAACACCTATTTTTGTTCCGCTAAACATTTTGTCAGCTTCTAATGTAGCCTCTAAATTATCTTGTTCGTTGCACACACGAATGTCAACGTTCGCCCCGCCCTTGTCAGGCCATTCAATGGAGCGTTTAGCCTTGTCACCCGCTCTTATTTTGTCAATTAATTCCATTACTTACAATGTCTCCTTATATAGAGTTTAATTCCTTTAAAGACGTCCTTCATAAAAAAATACTCTTCGTTTCCTTCTAATTCCGCACAAAACTTCATAACCCTTATTTTATTTGCAAGTGCTGGAACCTTTACCTTGTCGTGCTTGATCCTTGTCAATCTTTCAAGCTGTTTACACGTTTTCAGCACTTCTAAATTTCCCTTTGTCAAGATCTCGTTTTCCCATTCCTTCTCTTGTATTATTTGAACAAGCTTCTGGTTCTGGTTCACCAAATCGCCTACCTGCCTCATCAAATCTTTTACTTCTTTAGATTTACGACTTGATTTATTTTTTATAGCTGCCATTTTAGCCTCCGGTTAATTATTCTTCAATTTTATTTTCTGCGCCGAAGGTTACGGTTTTTGTGAGTTCTGTTTCACCGTCAATTGTCCCGTCACCTGTTTCCAGTGTGTATACTCCATAATATGAAGTCCTGTTTTTTGCATCGTCAATCACAGTACAAGTCCCACCCTCCACACTCGATAGGTCAACAGGCGGTTTGACATACGCACTTTTCACATTACAAGTAAAGCTGTAACGCGGAGTCATTTTTGCGTGCCCTGTTTTCCCCATTAAATTCACTTGCTTGAATTTTGTTACCGATGTGTCTGTAAAAGATTCAAAATCGGTAAATTTTGCTCCGTTGAATTCAAGCTCTACTGTATTTACATATAATGGCATATTCTACCCCTTGTCAAGTTATAGTATTAAGTCAATTCTATTTGCTAATACGTGCAAACCATTAACTACATCAGTTGGTATTTTTGTGTTTACCCTATTCGCATCCACTGAATCGCGTTCGCATATAACCCCATCCTTATTGGCCTGGACATTTTCCACAATCTCAAACTCCTCTAGTTGATTCAATGTATATAGAACCTGAGTTTTTACTCTGTCAGGAGTTTTGGTTGAAAGTTTAGCTCTCTGAAAAACAGACCTTTGTCTTGCCTCAACAGCAAGCTTCACATATGCTAATGTTCTCATGGTAGTGGTGTCAAGCAATGCGGGGTCATCAAAACCAGACGCGTCAGTAGTGTATGTTGTTATAGATCTAACAATAGCAACCTCTTCCCCCGGGACCACGTGTAGTGGAGTCACGCCATTAGACAAGCAAGACTCTTGCTGTGTTCTGGTTAGCCGGTTGTCCAAATGAGCAGGTGCAATACCAGTTAAAACCAAATCATTTAATGGCCGTGCAGGATCTTCCTCTCCTGCCATAACAGCGGCATAAGCTGCGCCTATTTCATATTCCAGAGAATGCCCGTTTTCGGTGGTCTTAGTATATTTGAGGTAAGCCGTGCTCATCCATTCCTCATTCATGGTTGTGCCTGCTAATGTCTCAAGTGTGGCCTGGACTCCATTATATCCAAACACCCCAATTGCTGGCTTGCCCTCAGTTGGTGCGACTCGTGAACCAAGATGGGTTTTAAGTAATCCCAAATTTGTTGCGTCGCTCAGTGTGCTTACTATGAACTGATAGTCTGAGGTAAGCAAAGAAGCAAAAGCATTTGTAAAATCAGGATCTGTTGCGCCTGCTGTGGGCTGTACCACTACAATTGTTGTGGTACCAATATTATTGTTTTTGTATGCAACCGCAATATTATTTCCTGCAAGCCCATCATTACGAGCCGTAAGTGTTACCACGTTTGAAACCACGCCGGAGGTTACTTGAGTCAAGTGCTCCTTTGCCTGGATAGCTGTATCTATCGATGCTGCAATTACGGTATTAATATCCCCGCTTGTCACAGTCACTTGAATTAGCACATTCCCAATCCAGATATCGTAATATCCGGTCGTGCTCGCTGTGCCAGTCACTGTTATTGTGCCAGCGGCTTGAGAGCCGGAACCATCGTCAACGGGCACGAGATAAAGCTCAATATTTGGGTTTGCATCTAATGCGGCCTTACAAGCAAGGTGCGCAATAGAACCCTGTCCACCAGCAGTAATCGCTTCGTCGGTTGACAATATTTTGAGTGGTTTATCCGCCACTGCTTCACCTGCGCTTGTCATCTGTGCGACAATAGCTATTTTTGGCGCATTAACCGGCAGAGATTTTATAGCGAGCGAAGTATTAAATTCCGAATACCTGCCTGGCTTGCGTAAGCTGGTTGGAATGTTGTCAAAAATTATATTAGGACTTGCCATTAGTAAGCTCCTCTATGATTTAGTATTAGTGTTTGATTTGTATTTACTTTTTTCTTTTTTGTCAACTTTTGGAGCTTCCGGTTTTGCCTCAACTAACGAACCGTCTTGAAGCTTTTTGAAAACATTGTGATCCATAGAAACGCTTATGGGGCTTTCGCTATCTACCCACTTGCCCTGAACCCGAAATCTCAAATCTTTGTTTCCTGTTTTTACCTGCATTTCAATCTCCTTTTATGAGACGGTTGCCCCGTCTGAAAATCTTTTCCAATTAGTTCCGTTGCAGTAGGCCGGTTGTGCTCCACCGGCTTCATCAGATACCCATACCATGCCCCGCGCATAACTCGCAGGTGTCAAGGTTGCTACCTGAACAACCGTATACGATTTTAAATATCTCATTCCTATTTGTGTAAAATAAGTTAGCGATGCCCACAAGTTTGAGCCGTCACCCACCTTAAATTGTCCTGTGTCTGTTTCAAAGCCTACCTCCCCCGCTTCCAGTGTAGGGTTTGCCGCTGTCCAATTGGTAGCCGTGTCATGTCTCGATTGAATCAGTTCTGGTTCTTTAGCCATTAATATGTACTCCCTGCTCTACCGCCGTATCTGGCGGGTTTTGTGTATGTTGTTCCCGCGCGGCCGCCATAAACACCGGCCGCCTTAAACACAGTGTCCGCACTGCCTCCGCAAATCCCCTGTAATACAACGAGCCCTTCCATATCTTCAATTCCGTCATCACTTGGTTCTTGTAAGTAATACTCGTTTACAATTGAGTGCAATGTCCCTAAATCTTTTTCAAAATCCTTCTCTATATTAAATGAACATGTTAAATCTAGTTTATATATTGAATAACCTGCGCTTGAATATTTCTCATCAGTTACATTTTCAAAAGTTGTTGGCATTATCGGGTCCTGTAAATCTAATCCTAATTTTTCAAGCATCAGCACTTTTGCTATCTGAGTCAATAGTTTGTAAGCCTTAAACCTCCTGGCCTCTTCACTCCGCAGATCCTGAATCATCATGAAAATAGAGATCGTTATAAATTGCTTGTATGATGTGAGTGTTATCTTTTTAAAACTACCTGAATCTATAGCTATATTGGCAACTGGACGTTGTAACGCTCCTACCTGTCTGTCAACCAGCTTGTCGAATCCTATGTGATCGGCCTCAATGCCTGATTTTACAAGATGAAACATAATCTTGTTAGATATTTCTTGGCCCATTTCTTCTGTTAATATGTATCCCATACCGTACTCGTATATGTCCTTGAACTTGATGTTTTGTTAGTAATCACCACTGCCGGTTCATTAGCTTCAGGAAACGGCGTGATTTTGCCCACCTGAATATCTTTCAGGGTTTGAATGCAATATTTATAATCTTTTGATATTGCTTCCGGTAGCGTTGCTTGTAATTTCCTCTTGTAAAGATTGTATGCTGCTAACTTTGTGGACAGGTCTTCAATAAGATCTGGCACGCTGCCTTCTGCTATTTCGTCTGGATATCTACCTCTTAGGTGCCCGTCAATAAGTTTATCGGCAGCACTAATCATATCCTCCACAATTTCAGTTACTAAAGAGCCTGTGTTGTAATCGTCTGACAACTGCTCTATCATTGCAATGGGCATGTATTTTTTAAGATTTATCAATGTCGTATAAGCCACTCTTTTTTCCCTCCTGTAAAGAGCCAGGGCTGTAAACCCTGACTCCCTCTCAATAAGTAAGGAATTACCCGCGCACTGGCTAAGTAGTTGCGGTATCTTTCCACATATACCCTAAGTCAATCCCAACTGCTGCAATATCCACATCTTCCTCACTATCATACATAACACCATGACGTGCTGGTACTGCCCATGTAGTTGAAATTCTTCCCGCTCCATTTTCCTTTTTGAGCCTGTACTGATATCCAGCACTCGCAGTTTTCAGGTCTGGTGTAGCTGGCTTGTAATAAAGAAAACCAACCCCTTTGGTTTCAGAGCTTGTGGTTCCCCAGATATTCACTGATGTAAAGCTTGTATCAGCAACCGTTTCCTCATCAGTATTTTTAACTGCCATACCAACAATGATTTCATTAACGCCTATTAAAGACGCTAGTGTAGGAATCTGGACCAATGCACTCGCACCCAAACCAGTAGGATTCATAAGGGCCAACAATGCGGGAGCCACCTGAAGCTTGCTCCATGCTGGCCAACTTAAAAACAATGTGTTTGGTAGCATTCCGGTATTGCTAAGAATGGAATCACGCCCAGCAACTATATCAGCAAGAAAGGTATCGTTTGCCGCTGTACCATCTCCCCAATGCCCCTCGGCATCAGCTCCACCAGCACCTGCTCCACCCCAATTAGTAGCGTGTAAAACCGCTGAAGTTCTAACCTCTCGCTTAAGGTCAAGCTTCTCAGCGATAAGTTCAAGCGCGTCAGCCTCCGGTTTGTAGGGTAATGCACCAGGCTCTTTTGAGGCCGCGAGTTCTTCTTCAGAAACACCCGCAGCAAACGCATAATTAATGGGATCAAGATTTTCAGTCGCAAGTCTGAACTCGCCTATAACAGCGGCGCCCATAGGTGCTCTTATCTCGGCCTCGTCACGAAACCATGGCCCCTTGACATACTTTGCGACTTTGGATTGTTTTAAAACACCGTCAATAATTGGAAAAAGTTTATCGGCTACATACAGAGGGTTTCTATACATTATACTCACGTTTTGCGAGGCCCCCCTTACTGTTACGCTGCCTATATTTGTTATTGCCATTTTCTTGCTCCTCTTTAAAATTAAAAAATATTATGATGTGGCATGCAGCCCATATGTTTCAAGTGTTGCGAGTATCGAGTCAAGCACCACGTTATTTGCATCAGTAGCAGTTTTACCCGCTGCGATATCAACTTTTACCTTGTCAAGCTCCGCGTCTATTAGCCCAAGCTCGGCTTCCGCCTCTGCTTTTGTAGGCGGATCAGTTAATGTTGTACTTGAAGTATAAGTGCCCTGTGTGGCCGCATCATTAGCCGCTGGGTCAGCCACATGAGCCTGTTGTACAACTGGAGTCGCTCCATGAAAACTAAGTTTCTGGTCTGCGGCTTCACCTATCTCAGTACCCGTAGTGGTCCCAAATACAAAATTAACCGCATCCGTAATAGTCAACAATGTACTTGCAATTGCAATATGATCTGTAACTGTGAGCGAAGCAAATTCATCAGCTCCCCCAAGCTCTTCAGATGCATAAAACAATTCCACTTCGCACAAGTCGTCTTCTGCACCAGCCGCCTTGGTTACAATACTCCGTGGAAACTGTGTCAATGTAGCTTCTTGGGCTTTTCCGTCTGATTTTGTTGACACAATAACATCCACCGCAAGCGCCCCACCTGCTACAAGTTTAGATGCACCATATACTTTGACAAGCGCTTCCTGCCCTGATTCTGGAGCGTTCTGCAAAATCCCATAGGGATTATTTGTAATACCGTCAGCAAGATCAACTGTATTGTCGCTCTCAAGAGTAACATACATATATTGCGAATCAGATAAATCCTCGCCAGCTATTTTTGATCTGACTTCACCCTCTGTAATAGTTGCCATGTCTACCTCTCATTTGTAATTATAAAAATTGTTAATTGTCAAGCTATGCGTTTGGCGTTTGCGCCATGTCAAACGCTTGTCTAAATGTTAGTGCCTTACCTGCGGCTTGCTGCCCAACAAGTATTTCGTTCGCTTTTTTATTGATCGCGTCCATCTCATTACCAGAATCTGGTGGTGCAGCATCTCCCTTGTTCGCAAAATGATCTGTGCCCACATCAATAATCGGTGCTTGCTCACCAAGATACTGCCTATATGCTTCCGTAGCTGGCTGAGTTTTATCAGTGCTTTGTGCGTCAGCCTGAAAATTTAGCTCCATATTATTTACATGAAAATCAATGGATGCAGGGAGTATTTTTCCCTCTTTGACAAGATTTTCGCAAAATGATTTAAACCCATTTTTTCTGGTATCTGTTACACTGGCTTGCATTACCTCGGTTTGGCTCTTAACAGTTTTTGTCAATGTCTCGTTTTCCGCTACCAGAGTAGTGTTGGTGGCGTTGAGCTGTGCCTTCTCTTTCTCAAGAACCTCTATTCTTGTATTGAATTCAGCTTCAGTCATATTTTCAGGCTCCTTTTTAAAGTTAGTAAGTTTTTTTACATAGTCTATTATTCTCGAAAATTCCATTTTGTCAATTCCCTGTGCCGTAATCTTGTCGTTTCTATCAATGCCGTATTTGCTCAATACCGTTTCGGGTACTTCGCCATAATTGTAATCCGAAAAATCAAAATAGTTTAATACATCCTCCTCTTCTGTTACGGTATCAGCCAACCCAAGCCCTTGCGCTTCTAAAGCGGATAGCCAGGTAGTTTCTTTTAGCATGTTCTTTATTTCTTTTTCTGTTTTGCTCATCCTGCTTTTGTAAGCAAGCACAATGGAGTTTTCCATTTTATCAAGAGCCGTGGCCTGATTTCTGAGCTTGTCAGCATCCGCACCTACAACAACACCAGCAAATGGCTTGTGTATCATCATCATTGACGTTTCGGGCATTTCTATTGTGTCCCCTGCCATAGCTATGACAGAGGCTATTGATGCAGCGATCCCAGAAACTTTAACCCTAACCTCTGCCTTATGACTTTTTAATGCTTCATATATAGAAAATCCATGGAATACCGATCCTCCAGGGCTATTGATATCGACAGATATTATTTTCACGTCTTTATTTTCTGCTAACAATTGATAAAAATCTTTTGATTGCGTTCCCCAAAGCCCTATCTCATCATGCATTATAATATTTAGTTGTGATTTTGCTTTGTTGATATAATAAGAATAACACGGTGGGCGATCCTTTTGTTTTGATGTGGAAATCTCAAGCCCAAGATGTTTGATTTTATTATTGTCTAGCCATTCTTGGGAGGCTATTGCTGTCCATCTTTTTTCTGGAAACCTTATGGAGTATGGGACTGAGGCTTCTTTGCCATTAACTATCTCCTTGTGCCACATTATTGATATAGATTCCGGCACGTCAATGCCCTGCACAGGTATATTGGCACTACCTCGTGTGCGTTGTATACCTATTATATCAGGCGTAGTTTCTTTTAAGTTTGCAACATGTTCTCCTGAATACGGCATTACTACCTCCATTTCTAATTTAATCATTTAGATTGGGAATTGTCAACACTTATTTTTCTCTACCGTTTTGTAATATGTGATTTAAACAATTGCTTTATATTAATAACAACTTTCGCTTTTACAAACATGAATTTCCTCATTGCGATGCCACGCGGAGCAAAACCGAAATTATGCACGGCCTGGTATTTTGTTCTGTTACCTATCACAACTTTGTTTTTTGATGGCTTGCTATAAGTTGCGTTCATCAATTTATTGGTCTTGCGCAATATGGGCCATGGCTTATTTACCTTACGCGGAGCCCAGGCAATGGGCGATCCACCGGATACAAACATCTCTTTAATAGACGCCTTCACCATTTCGCCAACAGCCGCATATGGCATAGAGTTAGTGCGCCTTTTAATCCTGTCAAGCTTTTTTAATAGCTTCCTGGAATTTACCTTACCTCTGATCATAACGGATTCACCCACATTTTAATATCGTCATATTCTATATGAAAATGCGTCTTCTCTCTCACAATCTGATATTTGCCTCCTGTAAACCATTGCTTGATATCGTGCAATATTTTGCCTTTCTGTGCATTCGTCAATATCCAGATTCGAACGTCAAACGCATACCCCCAAGGATGTAAGCTTGTTGGTATGTGTGAGCCGCCGCCAGTACAGGTTACAGTAACTGTTTTGTTTTGCCGCTCGTAGGCTCTATCAACTATTAGTAAGGCCTTTCGCATTATCGGTTGTAAATCACGTGGATTCACCCCGTACTCCTTAGCCCAATGTATTTTTCTCATATTAATTCCTTCCTGCAAATTTATAAATGGCCCCGCATCCTACACACCGATACACTAAGCTTCCGCCTACGCACACAGCAACCCAGGCGCGACAACCACAGTCTCCACATTTTATTTCAGTTTTAGTTTCCATAACACTGCGCATCCAATACAGGGTTAGTAAAATCTATTAGCATTATATATTTTTCGTCATAACACGACTCACAAACATCTTCAGGCCTTTCCCCCAAACAGTTTCTAAACCCATGTGTCAACCGTCCTTCACAATCGCAACATGGGCATTCATACTTACTTTTGCCCTTACACATAGCTACTCCTTGAAATTACATTTATTATTCTACATTTATCCACCACGATAATACAACACTCTCAAAGTTGGTTCTTCCATTCGCTCTTCTCTATAACCTGGCCAATATCCAGTTTTATTTTTACTGTGTTTTGCCTCGCATTTATCACATAACGTGGCCGTTGAACTACTACACTCCCAACAAGTACCGCATTGTCCCGGGGTGTACTTGTTAAAATGTTTACACTTACAACAGCTACACTTTTTCACAACTACCTCACTTCATTTTTGTATTTAATTGTTAACACCAATTCTCTTATTATTTCTGTCTGTTCCTTGACGTTTACAGCTAATGTTTCTATTGATTTTTCTAACGACCTTGGAACCCGCCACAGATGTACCCCATCCATATCTTTTTCACTTAACATATCGTCAACATGTTTGCCGTGCCTGTAGGTATCATTCAATGTGGACACGATTTTCCCGATCATATCCTTGCACGGATCAATTTTGCTGCTCCCAAACCTCCACACCTTCATAGCCTTTAGAAATGATAATATTTCCTTAAGCAACACATACGTAACTACTCCCGCAACTCCTACCTCAGTTACTCCTGGCATCATCTTCACCATCCTTTTTCGTAGCATCCCCAACCTTTACGTCAACCACATCTTTGTCGGTCAAGTTATACTTTTTTTTGAAATAATCCCTTGTGAATTGTACCCCGCTTTCTCTAAAGCAGGCTATTAAATTTACGTCGCGCGTCGATCTCTCGATGTCAACCTTCTCTTCTGCAAACAGCTTAAACCGTGGATGTGGAGTCAGGCCAAAATTAATCTCGTGTACCATTTTAATAAGTTCGTCAAATGCGCCCATAACAATACGGGCGTCCGATTCAATAATATCTTCCCTTACTTCCATATGGGATTTTGAAGCCGCGTATGATCCGCCTTGAACTTCAGTGGTGAGGTTTGTGCCTAATATAGCCATTGCAATTTCTGTATTCATCACATCGATGTATATTTTGTGAAGCGGGTTATCGGTTGAGCCCACTCCCTTTGATTCTAAAATTTCTACTTCGTACGCGGAGGGAACAACTGCAATGGCATCCTGGACCATGTAGTCCAACATATCCGCGACTTCCTGCATTGCCTCGGCTCTTGTTCCGTCTGGCGCCTTCCCCAACAGAAACGGGGAGCCATATTTTTCTAAAAATATAGAGAAAAGCTTTAGGCCATTTTTCCGAAACGTAACCGGCCAATAACACGGGCTTAGAATCGCTTGACCAAATGGGTTGTCGTATGTGGGGTTGTGCCGCGCAACTATGAATTTGTAGGGAGGAACCTCTATCCCTTTACCCATATCGGTCATAGTCAGAAACCTTAATTCGTTTTGCTCTCCATATGTAAACCAGCGTGACGGCTTGCCCACAAACTCTACAGGCACCATTTTGTTTTCCACTACTTCCCATACAATTTCAATCGGCTTATATCCATACAAAGCAGCATCCAGTATCTCCACCATTATATTTTCTAATTTGTAATTGCCAAAATACGACTTATGAAAATCAACTTGCTCTTGTGGTGTGTCCTCTCCTACAATCTCCCACTCCATGGATTGAACCGCTGATTTCCTGGACTGAATACACGCACTTACTCTTGAGTCGTATGTCAACGATTCAAATACTTCTATGGTAGTGCCAAGTCCATCAAGCACAGGATCAGGATTGGGAAGCGTTCCCATAAGCAAGCTCATAAAATCAATGGATGCTTCACGGGTTGCTATCTGTTTTGTGAGGCTTTTTTTTGTAGCTGGTGTTCCCATTTGTTTTAGTGACTCATTGGCTAAATCCACGAACGAAGTGGTAATGTTTTTCATTTTATATATCCCCTTAAATAATTTGGTGTCTTTTTCCCTTTGCGCGTCACAGCCTTAGCCTTTGGTACTGGGTTGCCCTTGACATATATAAATAATTGTGACGCGGCGTCAACTATGTCATCCATAGTGTCAAGCCTGGCATTAAAATCGCATAGCTGGTCCTTAGCCACACCATTCCATGCGCCGAAAAGTAAATGAACTTTCTTAGCCTCAAAATACGGAGTAACAGAAACCGCGCGGCTAAACTTGTCACCTGTTGGGGTAATAGCTCGTACTGGATATGGAAATTGATCTCTAAATGTCTGAAATAATGATGTGCCACTAGCCTTGTCTTCGATGAGAAACATGTCTGGATTATGTTTTAAATAAAACTCCTCTGCTTTTTTAATTAGCTCTGGAAATTCCAATTTCTCACAGAACGTATCTATCCAGAAATAATCATTTGCCGTTTCTATAACACACACGCCCGCGCTATCATCGTTTTCACATCCCTTTTTAAATGCTGTGTCTAATGATATTATCATTCTTTTCCACAAATGTTTAGGTGGCAATTCGTAAACTATATCAAACCAGTGTTCGTGGAATACTTCCTCATCCCCTACGTCAATAAATTCTCCGTGGATCTCTTGGCGCCTGGTTATGCGAGGCACTTCTTCCTCAAGTTCTTTTATGTCGTTTTCGTCAAGCAGTGGGTTGTCATATGATGAGAACGTCCTTGTTGCCCAATCCGGTTGTTTATCTTCATCTGATTCAAGCCCGCCTTTTTTTGCGAGTTCGTAGTATAATGTGGTTTTGTGGGGGGACTCGTCTTTCTTGGCTCGTTTTCCCTTGGGTGTGCCAAGGAAATAAACGTCTGCCCTAAAGTCAAGCGTCATGGGGAATATAGAGTTTAGCCATAAGCTGCGCCCTTTTTGGCCCTTGAGCACTATACCGGCCTCGTTAATCATAATTTTGTGATACCCAAACCCCTCAATGTTTTCGGGCTTCTCCGCGCTTCTAAAATCCATGACACCATGTAATATGTTGAGATCTTTTTGTTGTGTGCGATATCTCCAGAACTTGGGATCTATTCGTTTTAGGATGGGGAAAAAGTATTTTTTAAAATATTTGTCAAGATTTACTTGCACTGTGTCAACCCACAGTATGTATTTTCCCTCTAACAGCATATCTATACAGAAAGCGGCGGCGGAGGATGTGATGCCATACCGCCGCCCCTTTGGTACTACGAGGAACCGTTCGGGAATATCGTAGTACAGTTCTAGTTGTGGTTCTGTAAAGGGGAGAACTATTTCTCCCCCGTCAATTGTAATATCACAATGATATGACACTATGCTTTAAGCTCCTCTATCAGCGTGTTGAGGTATGTTGTTTTGCTCCACATCATAGTTTTTGCCATTTTAGCGCTTTCGCTATCGTCAAGCGCTTTGATAATTTCCAACAGCTCAATGATCTGAATCAGAATATCCTTGATGATTCCGATCTTCCTAATAATTTTCCAGAAACCTATTTTACGTTTACTCATATTTTTGTGACTCCTCTCATTGTAAAAAATTGTCCATGTCTTCGGACATAACCATTTCCTGTTTTTCATCGGTCTCAGGCTCCTCAGTGGGAGTGGGCTCAACCACCCTGCACACAACATTCTTAATTTCTTTCGCGGCTTCTATGGTAAGCTGCGGAGTTTTTCCGTATGCCGCATTAAGTTCTTCGCGGGTTCTGATGATTCTTCTCTGGATATGCACCTGGAGATCGCCAGAGACTTTTGTGGTGACGTCCAGGCTTCCACCTATATTATTCCTGCGCTCTGATCTCTGGATATGTCGCTCCACTATCTCAGCATATAATTTCTGGGCTTGGATGTTTCCCGCTTTTGCATTTCGGGATATGGCGTCTATTACGGCCGGTGAGTGTATTTTCTGGCGCTCAAGGAGAAATTCCCAGTCCAGGTGTTTGAAATGCCTATCAACAGTGTTGACGGATACTCCTGCGCGTTTTGCGATGCTTTTATACGACGGAATGATGTTGCCATTTTCTTTTGTAATTTCGAGATATGCATTATAAATTTTCTGATGGTTCGCTTCGTAGTTTTTATAGGGTGCCGCACCAGGTTTTCTTTTTGCCATTTTTTCCGATCCTCATTTCGGTCAGTATATACTACTAATATAATCAATGATGTTAATGCTGGCAAAATAATCGTGGTTATGGGTGTTGGGGGGCAGTGGTATTGGGTAATCCCTCTACTATTGACATTAAGTCATTGACATAGCTCAAATCCAAAAATTGACAAAACACGGGTGTTCACTCTACATTTTGGCCTAAGACATTGGTTTACAAGGCCCTAATAATAATAATAATAATAATAATAGAATATTTATATATATATATATATCGTGATAGTATCTATCTATCGATATACACATGGGTGTGTAAATTATTGTATATGTATCTATGTTTCGCGAAAAACCCATCCCTCTACTATTTTCGAGATGTAAACAGTGTAATGCCAACATGTTAAGCTTAATAGTAGAGTTTTAGCTGAAGTTATTTCGGAATAACCCGCCTAAATTGTGTAAATTATATTATGTAATGGCAATGAGTTAGTTACCAAAGTAGAATGTACCACTCGAAAAAAGGAGAAAAAGGTAATGGAAAAAAGGCTGTGTACCGCGTGTTTAGGGCTTAAGGGGTTAGATGAGTACTACAAAAAGAGCAATGGGAAACCGTATGGGCACTGCAAAAAGTGCTATTCCTTCATCAGATCGGTGGAGTTTCTTGATTTTGAGCAGGGAATTTCCAAGTGTTTTAGGGAAAAAACTCAGTGTTTTGAAGAAAAAACTGTGTGTTGTGGAGGTAAAAACACTAGTTATTGCCGAAAAACTGTGTGTTGTGGAGGTAAAAACACTAGTTATTGTGCTAAAAAGAAGCGTTTTGTGGCCGAAAGGGTGTTGAGAAAGAGCCGAAAAAGGCGAAAAACGTATGTAAAACACGTAGTTTTAGGGAAAAAAAGTATGTTTTTACCTTAAAACACATGAAAAAACCAAGTGTTTTGTAAATAAAAGTATGTTTTTTCTTCAAAACACTTGGAAAAACTCAGTGTTTTGGGTAGGAAATGATATAAAAACTATGTGTTGTAGACCACAACTATGAAAAAATGGTAGTCGTCCCCTGAAAAAATAAATAAAATAAAACTTGCATTACTGGGAAAAATTAGGTATACTATTAACATATTAACATATTAACATCGGAAATGTTAACACCAACAGAAGGGATTTCAGGGCATAATGAGTAAAATAGAGAATGGGGTATTCAAAATTGAGGCCGAAAAACCGCAGCAATGTGATAGTTGTGGAAAAATTGCGGAATTGAGGCCGTATGGACCTGGTGGTAGTTGTATTTGTTTTGTCTGCGGCATGAAAGATGAGCCGGGGGCGCTTTCGAGGTTTGTTGCGTTGTTGGATGACGTAGAAGGGGTAGATTATGGAAATGAATGAAAATATTACCACTGTTGTATTTTGTGGCCATATTACTGTATTTAGCGTGGCTAACCAAGTAGGGGGTATATATAATGTATAGTAAAATACCTATAGATATGGTTCGGCCCTTGCCTAGAAAAATAAATAAAATAACAATTATTGTTAAGAAAATTGCTGTTGAACAATATTGGGGAGGGGCCTTGAAAGCATTGTTTTTAGTGATAGCGATGATTATGATTATGATTATATTGGAGGCATAATATAATGAATAAATGGAAAAATGTCAACTACGGCAACGGGGAATTTGTTTTTTTTATGAATGAAATCGAGTGCAATCTATTTTCGTTGTGGTGGGGTGGAATAGACACAATAACAATTAAAGAGGCATTGCCAGAAGACGGAGGAAATGATGGTGTATAAAATAGTCATGTTGTTTTGTTTGTTTTGTTTTGGGGGGTGTGATATTATTTTTCCGGTGCAAGAAAAAACAGTGATAAAAATTGAGTTCGGCGATATGATCATTGGCAAATGGGAGTCTGTTACCGGCGAATATGAGCATACCATGGAATTTTACGAAAACAATTTTCTGACTTATAGTGGGATAAAAAATGGGAAATACAAAATCTATCACCCTTATAATATTGGTGATTACACTGCCTATGTGATGGAGACTCAATTTTACAACAATACCACAGGTAAAGCAATTCGTGATACCCACTCGGTTTGGATAGCAATTGACACACTGGTGATTTTTCCACACGTAACAAAAAAGCCAATCAAATATTTAAGAATGGAGGAATAAATGAAAAAAAATCCGATATATGAACTATCGTTACGAACCAGGCTTGAAAGCAAGCCACCGGTTTTAGTGATGAAACAATCTCTTGACACTATCGAACTATACAAGGGGTTACTGGCAGAACATTTTTATGTGTTGGCTCGTTTGCAAGAAATGAATAATGATCACAAAGAAGCGAAAGCAAGTTTTGCTCGGGCTGTTGGGATTAAGAGGTTTTAATGGCTATGGAAATAGGTATAGGAATGTTGGGTGGGCAGGTTTTAAAAATGGCTAATGACATGTATAAAGCCAAGTGTTTTACATTTAAGAATTGTGTGGCAACATTCGAAAAACTACCCGAAATTACAGTTGTGAATGCGGAGGATTACCCAGGTAGTTTTGTGGTTAGGCTACACCACAATTTTTGGGGAGAGACATATATATTACGCTATAGCAAAACACTCATTGAACTATATGTTGAGAGGACCGCTTGAATTACAAAGGGGCAATAGTTAGAATGTTTAGCCAAGGAGACAAAAATAAAAACAATTAGGCAATACAGGCCAAGCTTTATTGACATTTAGGAAGAGCTGCTTGTGGTCGAGTTTGGCACAACAGAGGAGCTATAGATGCCATATCTAACATCAATCTGCCAACATGGACAAAGGGGAATAATTAGAGAAAGGACTATACAAATGGAAAGCAACGACACGATTTCAATAAGGGCGCTGAATGCTGAGATAGGCGTTCTTGTACAAGAAAACGAAAAACTCCAATACAAAATATCAGAATTCAAGGCCCACAGCACAAAAATGTCCGAGGCAATAGAAACACAGGGTGACGAGGCTTCTATTAAAATGTGGCAAGAGGTGAATGTTAAGTTGAAAAAAGAGCTTGACAATACAAACAAACGACTTCGGGCAATGATTTCCGCCTTAGAAACGGCAAATCGCGCATACTATCAGGAGGTCAAGGAATTAAAAACTGCTCTTTACAGAAAGAAAACCGCTGCGGACATTAAAGAGCTGAACAAGGGAATGTCAGCCAGTCACAACACGGCAAAAGATAAAATAAAAAGCCAGGCAATAGAAATTAATGCCTTGAAAGATGTGGTGCAAATATTGGAAGAAGAAAACAAAGATTTTAAAAACCTCACAGAGGGGCGTAGCGCCAAACTCTTGCATATGTCTAGGGCAGAGATTAACACACACAACACGGCAAAGGCAA